>NZ_JBEVTO010000006.1:0-253446 GCF_041020825.1 Oscillibacter sp. GMB15532 | reverse complement strand
GTAAGATCAATTTTCACAGAATAGAAAGAGCCGCCATCCAAAAGGATGGCGGCTCTTTTTTGTGTTCGGATTATTTTTGCGTATTCTCAGATAGCAGCTTTCGTTTTTTACGTTTATACACTATGTTAAGGCGGCATGACCTTCCGGTCATGCCGCCTTTTTTTATAAGAATGAAGATCATCCAAATCCATGTCAGTCGTTGCTCGTCTGGATCAGGTCGCGGGAGCGGCCCGCACGCAGAATATAACTATCTGTGTCGTGTCCCAAAAGCTGCCTGAGCTGGCGCGAGAGAGCAATCACTTTTACAATGTCAATTCCCGTGTCAATTCCCGACTCTTCACACATATGGAGCACATCCTCGGTGGAAATATTACCGGCAGCACCCGGAACAAACGGGCAGCCTCCAAGACCGCCGAAGGAACTGTCAAACTGCGTCATTCCGGCCTCCATGGCAGCCAAAATGTTGGCCATGGCCAGACCTCGGGTGTTGTGGAAATGCAGCCACCAGGATATCTGCGGATAAACTTCCCGTACATGGGCGCACATATCGAAGACCTGATTGGGAACCGCCATACCAGATGCGTCTGAAAGGGAAATCTCTGTGATGCCCACCTTTAAATAGGCCTGGATAATCGCATCCACCTCTTCCTGCGGAATTCGTCCCTCCCACGGGGAGGCAAAGGGCATGGAAATGGACCCAGAAATTTCGATTCCGTGACTCTCAGCCGCCTGAACACAGGACGCAAATCCCGCAACGCTTTCCTCCGGAGTCATATTTAGATTTTTCAGGTTGTGCTGCCGACTGGCAGAGACGTTCAGCTTGACCTTTTTGCAGCCGCAGTCCGCCGCGCGCTGTACTCCTCTCAGATTTGGAATCAGGGCGCGAAGTTCCACCCCCTGCACATCTCCAATCAAGCGGTATATCTCGTCGGTATCCGCCATTTGGGGAACCGCGTTGGGGTTCATAAAGGAGCCAACCTCAATTACCCGGAATCCGGCATCAATCAACCCGCCCAGCAATTCCAGCTTTTTCTGAGTGGGAAGCTGCTCCTTCTCGTTTTGCAGTCCATCTCTCAAGCCAACCTCACATAGTGTCACGGATGATGGTAGTTTCATTACTAATCCCTCCAATTTTACATTTTTCTTTATATTAAGAAAGACTGGCGAAAGAATCCAATACATTTTTTATATCATCGCATAGATTGCCTTTATCACGAAAACCAACATATCTTGTCGGCTTCATTTTCACCCTCTCGCGCAGCGCATACATTTATAATTCGACTTGCACACGCTTCGCGTTTTGTAGATATCCAACAATTAATTTGTAAAAACTCTTGGGTAATGGAAGAAATAAAACGAACAAATTTGCTCTAATTATGAAAAATATCGATAAATACACAAAAAATAAGCATTAGACTTATTTTGTAGCTTCAATATAAAATCGAGCCATAGCAAAGCGAAAATTAGCAATTTTGCCTAGCGCACATGAAAGGAGTCCATACAACCATGAAGCAATTTTCGTTGGCATATCTGACGGTTCCGGGAATTGACCCCTTGGACCAGATTGCCATTGCCCAAGATGCGGGTTTCGATTTTGTCAGCTTACGAACAATTCCCATGGGACTTCCCGGCGAGCCTCCCGTCTGTTTGGAACGGGACCCGGACTTGGCCCGAGCCATTCAAAAGAAGCTTTCGGATACAGGAATGAAGCTTTTGGACATTGAACTGATGCGTATCCGGGAAGATCTTCCCTCCGACTATCGCGAAGCCTTTGAACAGGGTGCCAAGCTGGGTGCAACACAGGTTTTGTCCAGCGTCTGGACGCAGGATTACGATTTTGCCGTTGATCGACTGGGCACGCTCTGTGAGCAGGCAAATCAGTTTGGGTTGACCGTTAATCTGGAATTTCCTGCTGTCTCGGGGCTGACGACCCTGGCCGATACCGTCAAAATTCAGGATCAGGTACATGCTCCAAATCTTAAAATTTTGGTGGACATGATCTACGCTTACTGGGACAAAGTCACACCCGAGGACATCCGCGCCCTGGCGCCGGAGCGGTTTGGCCTGATTCACCTGTGCGACTGTCCAAAGGAAATGAACACCGAATTTATGCAGGTGGTCCGTGAGGGGCGGGCTTACTGCGGAGAAGGCGCGGTGGACATTGCGGGGCTGCTGAAGGCGCTTCCTGATAATCCATGCTCCATTGAATTGCCCAATATCCAGCACATCGCAGAGCTAGGTGCCGCCGGACATGTGGCCCGCTGTCTGGAGACGGCCAAAGTATATTGTACACAGCACGGTTTGTAATCATTTACTTAAAATACGGAAAAGAGGATTCCCATGAACATCGATATCAACACGAAAATGGTTACGCTGATCGGCACGCCTCTGAATCAGTCCTTTGCCGCCCGGATGCAGAACGCCGGTTATGAGGCCGCCGGACTGAACATGCTCTATTTTTACACAGAGGCGGACAAGGAGCATCTGGGCGACATTGTGAATGGATTGCGGTATATGAATTTTGCCGGTTTTGCCGTTACAAAACCCAACAAAGTCCGGGTACTGCGCTATCTCGATGAGTTGGACCCCTTGTGTCGGAAGATGGGCGCCAGCAATACGGTAGCTAAGACGAAGGACGGAAAATTGATCGGTTACAACACCGACGGCATCGGCTTTTACACATCACTTACGCAAGATGGCGGTATTGAGGTAGACCAGTCCGTGTTCTTCTGTTTCGGCGGCGGCGGCGCCGGAAGGGCCATGTGCTCCGTTCTTGCCCATTATGGAGCGAGAAAAATTTACATAACCGATGCCTTTGAGCCTTGTGCCAAGTCGCTGGCCGCAGACATTAACGAGAACTTCGCTCCGGTGGCCGAATTTGTACATTATGAAGACTTTTCCAAGCTGGCCGCCTGTGACGTGGTGTTGAACGCCAGCGGCGTCGGTATGGGGGCTTCCATCGGGCAGTCTCCCATGCCTACCGAGCATATACAGCCCAGCCAGTTCTATTTTGACGCCTGCTATAATCCGGGCAAAACCCAGTTCTTGCTCAACGCTGAAGAAAAGGGCTGCCGGGTCCTTAACGGACTGGATATGTCGCTCTATCAGGGTGCCGCGCAAATCGAGCTGTGGACCGGGCAAAAGCCGCCTGTGGAGGCCATGCGTCGGGAGCTGCTGGCGATTCTGGCCGAACAAAGCCAGTGACCATCTCTCAAATAGATACAAGTAAATAGGAGGTAGAAGATGAAAGCGCTTAAATGGCTGGATGACCACTTTGAAGAATCCATTTTGGTCATTCTACTGGTGGTAATTTCCTGCGTCAGTTTGATTCAGGTTATTATCCGAAACATCCCTTGGATTCCCTCCCTGCAATGGGCAGAGGAATTCTGCCGCTTCTGTTGGATATGGAGCGTGTTTATTTCCTTGCCCTATACCATTCGAAAGGGCAACATGCTTCGTGTCAGCGTACTGCTAGACTTACTCTCCGGGTTCCTGCGCAAGGTGATCAACATCCTGGTGGACCTGGTTACCACCGGGTCCATGGCCCTGCTGGCTGTTTACTCCGTGACAGTTGTCAAAAACGTAATGAGCAGCGGTGAAGCTTCTCCGGCCATGCTGTGGCCCATGTGGATCGTGTACATCGTGATGCTCATCGGCTTTGCGCTTGGAACCGTCCGGGGCCTGCAGCAGGCCGTCATCCATGTCATTCATTTCAGAGAAAAAGAGCTGACCACCCTGGAGCAAACCATGCAGGATGCGGCCGAAGAGGCCGAACTGGCCAAGGGTGAGAAAGGAGCGGGCGAATAATGGCTGCATTATTGGTATTTATTGTATTTTTGGTGGCCATTGCGGTCTCCGTTCCTATCGGTATCAGCATGATTTTAGGCTCCGCGGCTCCTATCTTTCTGATGGATAAAGGCGGCTCCATTGCGCAGCTGCTGAATAACGCTTTCTCCGGCGCCAACTCCACCCCCATTCTCGCAGTCCCCCTGTTTATTCTGGGTGGCGTTATTATGGCGGAGGGCGGCATTTCCAAAAAGCTTTTTAACTTCTTTGCCTATTTTGTGGGCCGTCTTCCCGGCGGCGTTCCCTGCGCGGTGGTTATGACCTGTTTGTTCTATGGAGCAATCTCCGGTTCCGGACCGGCCACCACCGCCGCCGTAGGTTCCATGTGCATTCCTTTCATGGTCAGTCTGGGTTATGAGCGCCGGTGGAGCGCGGGACTGATTGCCGTTGCCGGAGGTCTGGGCGTCATTATTCCGCCCTCCATCCCCTTTGTGCTCTATTCTCTGGCCACCGGCGTGTCTACCGGCGACCTGTTTTTGGGCGGTGTGTTCCCCGGTATCTTAATCGGCCTGTTCCTGATGGCCTACGCCGTTATTTATTGTGTACGCAAGGGCGAGGACCGCACATTGATTAACCAGAAGATGTCCGAGCTGAAAGGGCAGGGTCTGGGAAAGCTGTTCCTGGAAAGCTTTTGGGCGCTGCTGTGTCCCGTCATTGTATTGGGCGGCATCTACAGCGGTATGTTCACCCCCACCGAAGCCGCCTGCGTTTCTGTGTTCTATGCACTGGTTGTCTCTTTGTTCATTTATAAATCCATCAAGGTCGAAGATCTGGTTCCCTTCCTGTGCAGCTCTGTAAAGACTTATGGCGGCCTGGCCTTTGTTCTGGCTTTTGCCACCGCTTTCGGCCGCGTACTGTCTTTGACCAAGGCTACCAAGATTGTGGAAAACTTTATCCTGGACAATTTCCACTCCAGCTTCACGGTCCTCACCGTGCTGGTGATCATCTTCCTGATTCTGGGCATGGTCATGGATACCGGCCCCGCCATTATCATTCTGGCGCCCGTGCTGCTGCCCGCCGTGCAAAATTTGGGTGTGGACCCGGTTCATTTCGGCGTAATCCTTGTGTGCTGCCTGTCCATCGGCCTTGCCACACCACCCTTCGGACTGGATCTATTTGTGGCCGGGAATCTGTCGGAAGAACCGCCCATGGCCGTGGCCAGAAGGGCTGTCCCCTTTATTATTGCATTCCTGATCGCTCTGGTTTTGATTACCTATATCCCCTGGTTCAGCATGGCTCTGGTAAACATGCTCTGATCGTCCCTTTCGTTTGTCCCCCTGCCCCCGGTTTTCGGGGGCAGCGGACGAAAATAAAGTGCAATTGGATCAAAAGAAGGAGGAAAAATAAATGAAAAAGTTTGCAGCTCTGTTCCTGTCCATGGTAATGGCACTGTCTCTGGCTTCCTGTGGCAGCACCCCTGCACCCACTTCTGCTCCCGCTTCTCAGAGTAACGATGACCCCTATGCCAACCTGGAGCCCGTAGAACTGGTGGGTGCCGACTCCACTGGCAAGGGCGCTGCCGGTCAGGTCTTTGGTGAACTGGTTGCTCAAAAGGTGAGCGAGATTACCGGCGGTAAGCTGACCATCGACTATCATCCCAACGGCGACTTGGGCGGCGACGCCGACCTGCTTCGTCAGATGCAGAGCAACGACATCCAGATTGTCGTCTGCCAGACTGCCCCCGTTGTCTCTTTTATCCCCGAGATGGCCGTCTTTGATCTGCCCATGGTCTTCCCCAAATACGACGGCGACACCATTGACAAGGTACTTAACGGCTCTGACTCTCAGTTTAAAACACAGCTCTCCGCCGCCTATGAAACAGCCGGCTTCCATCTGCTGGGGTTCCTGCAAAACGCCACCTATCGCCTGACTACCGCCAATAAGGATTTGACAGATCTGTCTTCTTTCAAGGGGCTGCAAATCCGCACTATGGAAAACAACAACCACATGGCTTTCTGGACCGCTATTAGCGCCGAACCGACGCCCCTGGCCTTCTCCGAACTGTATTTCGCATTGCAGAGCGGCGCTGTGGATGCGGAAGAAAACGCAGCTGACACCATCGTGGGCAACAACTTCAATGAGGTGCAAAAATATCTGGCCTGCACCAATCATATTCTGTATGTCAACCAGATTTCGATCAATAAGGACGCTTATGCAGACCTAGACCCCGCTTATCAGGAAGCGCTTGACCAAGCCGTGAACGTGGCGCTGGCCGTGATGCGTCCTGAACTGACCCAGATCGACACGGACAACAAGACCACCTTGGAAAAGGGCGGCATGACCATCATCAACTATGACAACTCTTTCTTTGACGAAGTTCTGAATCTTCAGGGCGTAAAGGATCTGTACAGCAAGATCGACGGAGAAGTCGGCGGTCTGGGCACCTCTTTGCAGGACGCTTTGGCAGCAGGCTGATTAAAGACCTCCTATATCGTTGGCTGAAAGGGGTCGGACTGCCGCCAAAAGGCGGCGGCAGCCCGACCCTCACTTTTTTTCGCACCCCCTGTCAGAAAGGAGTTTCTTCATGAAAGCCAAGCCAAGCAACCAGGCTTTCTTTCCGCTGTTGCTCACCTTCTTCTTTTGGGGAAGCGTGTATGTTGCAGGGAAAATGATTGCCGAGGATATTCCACCTCAGCTGCTGGCATGTCTGCGGTGCACTGTGGCCATGGCGCCTCTGCTCCTGATGGCCCGCGGCTGTCTTGGCACCAAAATTGCCCGGGAGGATTGGAAATACTTTGGTTTGGTAGGCTTTCTCGGCTATTTTTTTACTATTTCACTAATTCAGCTGGGAATCTCCCTGACCGGGGCATCCATGGCTTCTTTAATCAACGCGCTGACTCCTGTATCCGTCACCGTGATGGCCGCCTTGATTCTCAAGGAGCGGATTACTTCCACCAAGGTGCTCTGCCTTGTTTTGGCCCTGACAGGCACCGCCGTGGTCACAAGCGGCGCAGACAACCGGGGCGATCTGCTGGGCATTGGCGTGGTGCTGCTTGCCGTGTTGTCCTGGGGAGCGGCCTCGGTATATATGCGCCGCCTCACCGCCAGCTATCCTCCCATTCTGGTCACAACGTACAGCATGGCCATCAGCCTTATCTTTCATATCCCGGCAGGAATCTTCAGCGCCACTCATCAGCCGGTTGTCCTTTCTCCCACCGCGGTAGCCGTGGTTCTCTATCTGGGATTGATTGGCTCCGGCCTGTCCCAATTCACGTGGACAAAGTGCCTTTTCCTCCTCCCAGCCAGCACCTGCTCCCTGTTTTATCCCCTGCAGCCCACCTTCTCCGCACTGCTGGGCGCGCTGATTTTGGGGGAACAGTTTCGTCCCACGTTTTTCATTGGATTACTGCTGATTTCTGTCGATGTAGTCCTGAGCGCCAGAGAAGCCGGACGACAAACAAGGGAAAATGAAAATTTATCGAAAAATAACTAACAATTTGCTGTCCATAAGCGATAATAACATAGAAGGGTATTAAATCCTGTTATATCGCAGAAGGAGTGACAGCCATGAACTTAAAACAGTTACAATACTTTCAGGCCATCGCGGAGTTGGAGCACTACACCCAGACAGCGGAAAAGCTGTATGTCAGTCAGTCCACGCTCAGCCACGCCATTCAGGAACTGGAATCCGAGCTGAATGTAAAGCTGTTTACCCGAAAAGGGCGCAATGTCAAGCTGACGAAATACGGTGAGTTGTTCCTACCCCACGTCAAAAAAAGCCTGGAATCTCTGGAAACCGGAATTTCCATCTTACAGGAGTATAACAATCCAAACTCCGGCACAGTGACTCTGTCCGCCTTCCCCTCTCTGGCTCAGTTTCTGCCGGACATTATTGTCCGCTATTTATCTGAAACCAACCGGGTGGGCGTGCGCTTTCAATTTTCTCAGGACACTTTTTATTTCATACAAGAGCATCTTCTGTCCGGAAAAGTTGATCTGGCCTTTGCGACCTGGATCGACGATCCCCGGGTGGAGCATGTAAAGCTGGGCACCCATCCGCTGGTCCTGCTGGTCCCGTTTGGACATCGACTGGCCCGGCGCGAGAGCGCAAGCCTGAAAGAGCTGGATCAGGAGCCCTTTATCAACTTCGACAGTGCCTCACAGCTGCACTATCAAAACCGCGAGATATTTGAATCCCTGAATATCAACCCAACCATTTTAGTGGAAACGCCACAGGACATCGTCATGTACGGTCTTGTGGCCGCAAACCAAGGGGTAGCCATTACCCCTTATCCCCTGGGCGGCGCGCCTTATAACGTTAAAATCATCCCCATTTCCGACAATGTTCCTGCGCGGGATCTGTACCTGATGTGGTGTAAAGACCGATATATGCCACCTGCGGCTGAGTATTTTCGGGATTACATTATCCGCAGCGGTAAGGTATTTGATCAATTCCGCGCCCGCAACGGCCCAAGCCTTGTCTGAACTGCGGAAACGCGCGTTTGCCCCGGCGGCTCAATATTTTTGAAACCCGACTCTGCGCAGCAGAGCGCCGCATCTTAAGGAGGCAGCAACAATGAGCAAAAAGCTAGTATCCGAACTAATGGTAGATTATCTGGAACGCAGAAGTGTTGAATATGTGTTCGGTCTGTGTGGACACACGGTCATCGGAATGCTGGATGCCCTGTCCCGCAGCACAAAGGTAACTTACATCTCCAACCGCCATGAAGCCGTGGCCTCTATCGCCGCAGACGGCTACGCCCGCATCACCCATAAGGCTTCCGTCGTCATGTGCCATCTGGGCCCCGGTTTGACCAATGTGCTGACCGGTGTGGCAAACGCCGCCTTCGACTCCATCCCCATGGTGGTCATCGCGGGCGACGTACCCAGCTATTACTTTGGCAAGCACCCCCATCAGGAAGTCAACATGCATGGCGACGCCACCCAGTATAAGATTCTGGAGCCCGTGGTAAAGCGCGCCTGGCGGGTGGACGACCCCGAAGCACTGCCTGAAATTTTGGACAAGGCCTTCCGTCTGGCCGAATCGGGCCGTCCCGGCCCCGTCCTCATTGATATGCCCATGGATATGTTTTCACGGGAAATCGATGATGATCTATGGCTGAGAACCTATAAGGACAGTCACATTACCATGCGTCCCGCTCTGGACCCGTCCGCTGCCAAGGCAATTGCAGCCAAGCTGGTGGAGGCAAAAAATCCGGTCCTCCACGCCGGCGGCGGCATCCTGCTGGCGCAGGCCTCCGACGAGTTGGCGGCTCTGGCTGAATTTTTGGACATTCCTGTCTCCCGCACGCTGATGGGGCAGGGGTGCCTGTCCGACTGCCACCCTCTGATGATCGGTCAAACCGGCTTCTGGGGAATGGAATTTACCCACTCTCTCACCGTCAGTGCCGATGTAATTCTGGGCCTTGGCACCCGCTTTGCCGAAGCGGACAGCTCCAGCTGGTATCAGGGCGTCACATTTGACCCCGGTGCCACCACCTTTCTCCAGATCGACATAGATCCTTCTGAAATTGGCCGCAATTATCCTGTGGAGATTGGCGCAGTGGGCGATCTGAAGCTGGGTCTGGCCCAGATTCTGGAGGAAGCAAAAAAGCTTTGCCCTCAGGGAAAAAGCCGCCCCGAACTGCGGGAAAAGATTGCCGCCGCCAAGGCCGCGTTTAAACAATCCAACAAGCCCATTTCCGATGACAGCCGTTTCCCAATGACCCCCCAGCGCATTTTGAAGGACGTTAAGGATGTGTTCCCCGAAGACAGCATCATCTTTACCGATGTTGGCTGGAATAAAAATGGTGTGGCCCAGCAGTTTGACATCACCATTCCGGGCACCATCCACCACTCTTCGGGCCTTGCCACCATGGGCTTCGGCGCCTCCGCCGTTTTGGGCGGAAAGCTTGCCGCTCCCGACCGCATCTGCCTGACCCTGACCGGGGACGGCGGCTTCGGGGTCAATCCCACCTGTCTGGCCACCGCCGTGGAGCAGGGCATTGCCTGCATCTGGGTCGTGATGAACAACTCTGCCTTCGGCACAATTGCCGGGTTGGAAAACGCCAATTATAATACAAAATTCGGAACTGTCTTCCAAACTCCCGACGGAAAGGCATACAGCCCCCGCTGGGCCGATGTAGCCAAGGCTTATGGCGTGGAATCCGTGTGTGTCTCCTCTGCGGATGAGTTTAAGGGCGCCTTGGAGCAGGCTTTGGCCGCCAACAGGGCGGGCAAGCCCTTCCTTGTGGAAGCACCCATGGAAAACATTGTGGTTCCCACTCCCGGCTGCTGGAATATCAACGACATATACAGCCCCAACACGCTGGTGCGGGACGGCAAGCTGATTCTCAAGGAAAACGGGAGCTACGTGGCCCCCAGCCATTCCAAATCCCACAACACCAATTAACTCCCGCCTTATTCCCAAAAACGCGGCGGGACAGTATCACACCGATACCCGTCCCGCCGCGTTTTGAAAATATGAATCATCCGCCCCGCTCTGTCACAAATCGGACGGAGTGGCATAGCGCTCGATGATATAGTCTTTGATCCGCCGCGTGGCCGGCGAGAGCGGATGATTTTTCGCCCAGGAGAGATACACTGTCCGCACAAATGCCTGCTCCGAGTCTTCAATGGGGATGACCGACACCTTTGCATTTTCCATCGCCGGCACCTGCGGCAAAATGGATACGCCAAACCGCAGCGCTACATATTGCAGCGCAGCGTTGCACTCTCTCACCTCAAACATGACGATGGGGGTCACTCCCCGCTTTGCAAACACCTGATCCACCAGTGTGCGAAGATTGCTGGGCTTATCCAGCATCACCATGGGCTCCCGCGCAAACTGCTCGAAGGTGACGCTGCTCTTCCCCGCCAGCGGGTGGTTTGCGGGCACCGCCAGATAGAGCGGCTGGCGCATAATCGTCACCGATTCAATGCTGTCATCCAGATGCATACAAAAGGCCAGGTCCAGCCCGCCACTTTTCAGCTGGGTAAAAATATCAAAGGAGGGGGCCTCCAAAAATTGAAAGCGGATTCCCCGATTTTCCTCCCGACTGTATACCTCTGCCATGATAGATGGAATCAGCGAGGACGAAATGGAGTGGAAATATCCCAGATTCACCACCTGCAAGGCAGTCCCTGCCAATTGATGCAGCACATCCGCTCCCTCGTCCAGCAGGGCCAGCGCCTTTTCCGCATAGGGCAGGAACTGTTCCCCGTACACGGTCAGACTGACTATGCGGTTTTCCTTGTTGAACAATTTAACCCCCAGTTCTTTTTCCAGCTCGCTGATGGAATAGCTCAAACTGGGCTGCGCAATATGCAGTTCCTTGGCCGCATGCGTATAGTGAAGCACCCGCGCCAACGTCTTAAAGTATTGCAGCTGAAGCAGCGTCATGTATCTCTCCTCAAATCTTCAACTATTTCCAAAGCCCTTATCATACATGTCAAATTTTTCTTATTATACCATAGATACCGTTTGTCGTAACAGATAAAGATATTTGATGTTTTTTGTGCATTGTGCGCGCTTGCTTTGTCACTTTTTTATAGACTCTTTCTATCCATGAAAAAGAAAGCTGGTATTGGACACAGCGGCACAGACAGACTAAGATACTACTATAAGCGTTTTTTCTTACACACTTTTTATGAAATAAAATAACGAAGGGGAATGTAATTATGGCTAAAGAGGTAACCGCGGAACAGCTTCAGATGCTGGATGAAATGGTAGCCCGGGCGAAAGCTGCCGCCGACATCATCGCAACGTATGATCAGGAGCGCGTGGACCGCCTCTGTCAGGCTGTCGCTGCCGCGATTTGCGATATGAAGGTCTGGGCGCCCATCTGCGACGAAGCCGTTGACGAAACCCAGCTTGGCGACAAGGTGACCAAGCGCAACAAGCGCAACAAGATCAAGCTGATTCTCCGTGACTGCCTGCGTCAAAAGAGCGTTGGCATTATTGAGGAGAATACCGAGAAAGGTCTGGTGAAATACGCCAAGCCCGTGGGCGTTATCGCAACGCTTGTCCCCACCACGAATCCGTGTCTGACTCCCGCCGGTCAAATTGTTTACGCCATCAAGGCCCGGGATGTGCTGATCTGCTCTCCCCATCCCCGTGCGAAGAACGTGACCAACAAGTGCATCAACATCATCCGCGAGGCTCTGGTCCGGGAGGGCGCTCCCGCCGACATCATCCAGGGCATTACCGAACCTTCCATTGCTTTGACGCAGGAGCTCATGAAAAAGGTCAATCTGGTAATCGCCACCGGCGGTCGTCCCATGGTCAAATCCGCCTATTCCTCCGGAACTCCCGCTTACGGCTCCGGAGCCGGCAATGCCACCGTGATCATCGACGACACCGCCAACACCCCCGAGCGTCTGGCCGAAGCCGCCATGAACTCCCGCATTTCCAAGTGCTCTGACTATGGCTCCGGTTGCTCCTGCGATGGCAACCTCGTCATCCACGATTCCGTGTATGACGACTTCGTCAAGGCGTTGGTTGCAGAGGGCGCTTACCTTGCCAACGACGAAGAGGCCGAGAAGCTCAAGGCCGTCATGTGGGACGAGATCGGCCACCGTCTGCCCAACACCGTGGCTATCAGCGCCCAGAAGCTGGCCGAGGCTGCCGGGTTCACCATCCCCGATGACCGCAAGTTTATTGCCGTCACCGGCGGCGGCAAGGAGAACATCGGCAAGGACCATTATTTCTCCAGCGAAAAGCTGACCACGCTGCTGGCCCTGTTTAAGTATGAGGGTGAGTTTGAAAATGCCCTTGATATGATGCGCGGCATATTTGAAGTCGGCGGGAAGGGCCACTCCTGCGGCATCTATTCCTGGGATGATGAGCACATTCACCGTCTGGGCCTGGCCGCTCCTGTCTCCCGCATCATGGTGCGCCAGCCCAACAACAAGGGCAACTCCGGCTCTTCTACCAACGGAATGCCTCCCACGTCCTCGATGGGCTGCGGCACTTGGGGCGGCAACATCGTCTCTGAGAACATTGCTCTGCGCCACTACATGAACACCACCTGGGTGGCGCGTCCTCTGCCCGAGGATATGCCCTCCAACGAAGAGCTGTTTGGCGACTTCTTCAAAGAGGGTATGGACGAGGAATAAGTCTCCGCGTCACATCCAGCTGCCGCGCCGCAGTATAAAAATATTAGGCGGGTGAGACGCCGCCAAGCCCGCGCTGCGGGGCAGCCTGACAGAAAACTGCTTAATGCCACCACGAAAGGCGCAAAACCTTCCGTGGTGGCATTCTTTACATTGTCTGGAAAGGAACTTTCAAGATGGACAAATTCAAAGGAAGTCAGGATTACGTAGTCTCCGAAGAGCTGATGCGCGCGGTGAACATTGCCATGGTGCTTCAAAAGCCTCTGCTCCTTAAAGGAGAACCCGGAACAGGCAAAACCATGCTGGCCGAAGCCATTGCAGCCGCGCTGAAAAAAGAATTGATGATTTGGAACATCAAGTCCACCACCAAGGCGCAGGACGGACTGTATGTTTACGACGTGGTCCGGCGCCTGTATGACAGCCAGTTTGGCGGGGACAGCGTAGACAATATTGAAAAGTACGTCAAGCTTGGCAAGCTTGGCGATGCCTTTACCCATCGGGAACAGGCGATTTTGCTGATTGACGAAATTGACAAGGCGGATTTGGAGTTCCCCAACGATCTGCTTTGGGAACTGGACCGGATGGAATTTTATATCCCGGAGACAGGGCGCACGGTCAAGGCTGGGCAACGCCCCGTGGTAATTATCACCTCTAATGCGGAAAAAGAACTGCCCGACGCTTTTTTGCGCCGGTGTGTGTTCCATTATATTGAGTTTCCCGACAAGGAATTGATGACCCAGATTATCCGGGTCCATTTCTCCAATCTGGACGAATCGCTGCTCACTCAGGCACTGAACGCCTTTTACAGAATCCGGCAGCTGCCCCAGATCAGAAAAAAGCCCTCTACCAGCGAAATTATTGACTGGATTCAAGCTCTGATTCACGAGGGCGCAGATCCCGGCCAAATAATCAGTGAGCTTCCCTATCTGGGTGTTTTACTGAAAAAGAACGAGGACATAGACACGCTTCGGCGCAACTGGCGGTAAGCCCATGTTCAAGGAATTTCTATATCTACTGAGAAAAAGCGGCCTGAACGTCTCGCTTACCGAGTGGGTAAGTCTGATGGAAGCTCTGGACAAGGGACTACACGACTCCGGCTTCACCGGCTTTTACCACTTGTGCCGCTGCCTGCTGGTAAAGAGCGAGGCAGACTTTGACTGCTTTGACCGCTGCTTTCTGGACTACTTCAAAGGCATTCCTTCTCAGCAGGAACTATCTCAGGAGCTGTTGGAATGGCTGGAGAAGCCAAACTCCCCCATGGGGGAGTTTGACGAGCAGCAGGCAGAGCTGAACGCGCAGCTCAGCCAAGCGGAGGTCGAGGCGCTTTTCGAGGAGCGAAAATATGAGCAGCGGGAACAGCACAACTGCGGAAATTACTGGATTGGCACCCACGGTATGTCTGTTTTTGGCAACGTGGGCATGAGTCCCAACGGGATTCGGGTGGGCGGTCAGTCCGAATACAAACGGGCCTTTCGTGTGGCAGGAGAACGAAGATTCCGCGACTTTCGTGAGGACAGCACGCTGGATATCCGTCAATTTCAATCGGCACTGCGGAGACTGCGGCAATTTTCAGGGCTGGTGGACCTCCCCCGCACCCAGTTCGATGTGGAGCGCACCATTCAGGATACCGCCCAGCAGGGCGGCATGTTGAAGATACGCTATAAGCGCCCCCGGGAAAACACCGTCAAGCTGTTGCTGCTGATGGATTCAGGCGGCTCTATGGAGTATTACAGTACCCTGTGCTCCGCGCTGTTTCAGGCAGTAAGCAAATCCAGACATTTCAGGGAATTGAAAATTTACTACTTTCACAATTGTATTTACACTCGTTTATATAACGAGCCCATGATCGATCCTAAAAGCTCCGTCCCCTCTGACTGGGTCCTCTCCAATCTATCAGAAGACTGGAAGGTGGTTTTTGTGGGAGACGCGCAGATGTCCCCCCGTGAGCTGGAGGGATCCTATCAGGGGCACGGAGAAGACGGTCCCCGGTGCGGGCTTGACTGGCTGCATCTGTTTCACCGGAAATATCCCCATACCATTTGGCTCAACCCCGGCGACCGCCCTGACTGGGGCGAAGAGTGGTCCCACAGCTATGATACCATTGCCTCCCTTTTTCCCATGTTTCCTCTGACGGTGGAGGGCTTGGAGAAGGGCATGAAAAAACTTCTAACCCGCTGAAATGCACCGTGTTGCTTCTTTACTGATTAGAAATGCACCTTGTTTCAACGCCAGAACAGCGCGTGCACAATATGCATTAAGCGGGGGGCGAATCGCCGCCCGCCCAGCCGTTATTATTTCCTGTTCCAGAATCAAAGACCTGCAAAACGATAAATTCAATTTTCTCTTAATTCCCAATGTAGCCTTTTTCCCGAACATCTTCATCCTATCAACGGCCTGAGGCTTGTTTTTGTCAGTGTTTCTGTTATAATTACTGTGTTTGCATTGGGCATCAGTAACGCAATTGCGCTGATCAAGTAGTCGGTCCCGCTATTCAGCACGATTGATTTTGTCACACTTGTGTGTAAAAGTACGTTTTTCGGACGGACTTCCATATAAAAATATTGATTGGCGAAAGGGAGAAAATTGTATGAAGCTTTCTAACGAAGAGGTCAAGCAGGTCATTCCCCACCGCGACCCCATGCTGCTGGTAGACACGGTGGAGGAACTGGTTCCCGGTGAGCACATTGTAACCCGGTTTTATGTTGATCCGGCCCGGGAGATTTTTAAGGGCCATTTCCCCGGCGAGCCGGTGCTGCCCGGCGTTTACTCCGTGGAGTGCATGGCCCAGACCGCCGATATCCTGCTTTTGAAGATGGATCGTTACGCGGGAAAAATCCCCCTGTTTCTGGGCATCAACAACGTGCGTTTTCTGAAAAAGATTTTGCCGGGGGACACTATTGAAATTCGCGCGAAGATGGCCACCGAGCGGGCAGAAAAGGCCATTGCCACCTGCTCTGCGGAGATTTACAACAACGGCGAGCTGGCCGTCAGCGGAGACGTCACTCTGGCCATGCGCTGAACGGCGCAGAGGAGACAACTATGAAAATCATTACCTCAGCCGAGGCTGCGGCGATGATTCTCTCCAAACAAGATTTTTTAAAAGAACCGGAGGCAGGTGCTTCCGGTTCTTCTTTTTGTTTTCAAGCCTATTGATTAAAAATTTTTTAGCATAAAAAGCACACCCGTGCACAGACTATTTGCGGCGAAAGCCAAAGGATCGTCGGTTGTGCTGAAAATCACGGCAGAACCGGCAGTCCTTCAAAACTCTTTTCATCGGGAGGCTTTTATTATGAAGGACATGACCAACCACGGCAGCAACTGCACCCCCAACACCAGCATCAAGTGCACGGTCGACAACTGCGCCTATCACTGCCAGGAAAAGCAGTACTGCGGACTGAATGCCATCTCCGTGGGCACCCATGAGTCTAACCCCACCGAGAGCAAGTGCGTGGACTGCGAAAGCTTCAAGCTGAAGTAAGGCAGAGTTAAGTCAGCCGCTTGCGGTCCCATCCGCAAGCTTCCCGGGGGCCACGCCTCCGGGAATACATAGAAACCGGGGGTGGCAGGCATGAATGAGAAGTGGCGGGGGCGAATCGCGGGCGCGGCGGCAGGACTTGCAAACGGCCTGTTCGGCGGCGGCGGGGGAATGGTGTTTATCCCGGTGATGAGCAGATCCTCCTTAAAAAAACAAACGCTGTACGCCACCTGCGTCGGTGTAATTTTTCCCATCTGCGCCGTGTCGGCGGCGGTGTATTTCCTGCGGGCCGAGCTGTCATTGAAAACCGCCCTGCCGTATTTGCTGGGGGGCCTTGCCGGGGGCTTTTTAGGAGGACGGCTGTACGGAAAAATTTCGGTCAAGTGGCTTAAACGGCTGTTTGCCGTTTTTCTTTTCTACGGAGCCGTGAGGTATCTGCTGTGATGTGGATGCTGCCCTTTCTCTGCGGGCTGGGGGCCAGCATTCTCTCTGCATGGGGCGTGGGCGGGGGCACGCTGCTGCTGCTGGTAATGACGCTGTTTCTGGGCGTAGACCAGCGGACGGCGCAGGGAATCAATCTGCTGTTCTTTCTCCCCACGGCCGCTGCTGCGCTGGTGTTTCACTGGAAAAACGGGTTTCTGGACAAACCCACCCTGAAGCGCTCTGTTCCCTGGGCGGTGGTTTTTGCCCTTGCGGGCGCATGGGCCGCCACCGCGGTGGATGTGGAACTGCTGCGCAAACCCTTCGGCGTTTACCTGCTGGCTTCCGGCGTTTCGCTGCTGTGGCCCTCCAAAAAGAAATCGGAAGAGCCTCCGGAAGACAGCCCGGAAAAGAAACTGTAAGCAAAACGGAGAGTTCCTATCTATTTTGGTCCAAAATCATTTTTTAAATCAAGCATTGCTCTAAATTATATCCACGGGGGAAAACGCCTAGGCGTTTTCCCCCGTTTCTGCGCCGTTATCCGCGCTTTATCAATTTTTATTCCCCCGTATCGGAGAGCAGCCCCATCGCCGCGCCGTTGACCAGGCGGTCCGCCTGCCGGACCAAGTCCTCTCTGGGCAGGATCATATCCTGATCGAACCACGTTTTTATCAGTCCGATCAACCCGTACCCGATAAAGCTAATCAGAAAATCCATCTGCTCTGAAGACGCCGTGTGAAACTTTGCCCGCACAAGGCTGACGCCGTTGCGGTGGATCAGCTCCTGCAACCTGTCGGTAAAATTGCTGGTGGAGTTATTGGCAAACAAGGCCTCAAACTCCGGGCGATGCTTCACAATGTAGTCCAAAATCGGCTTAAACACCGGGCGCAGGGAGCCGCCCGCTTCAAACTCCGCCATATGCTCGTCGATCAGGAGCTGCGCCTCTGCCAGCATGTCCGTTTCCACGCTTTGAAGCAGCGCGGTGGTATCCGTATAATGAAGGTAAAACGTTCCCCGGTTCATATCCGCCCTCTCCGTGACATCCCGCACGGAGATGGCGGAAAACTTTTTTTCCAGCATCAGCTCCAGCAGTCCCTTTTTCAACAGCTTCTGAGAGCGGCGCGACCGCCGATCCTCTCCTTTTTCCACCTTGTTCATACCCCTTTCACATAAAAGCAAATCCGCAGCGCTCTTTGCCGCGGATATCCCCACAGGCCCAAGCCATTGCTGAATGTCTTGGCGGGGCCGAAAATTCAACAGGCTTTTACTTAAAATACACAACGGTCCAAATATGGCCGCTTGCGGATATTATAGTTCAGCTCTGTCTAAAAATCAACAAAAATATTTTAATCAAAAATTGTTTATTATTTTCGCTGAAAGCTATTGCTTTTTGAGGTAGACCCGACTATAATTCTCTCTGGTATAAAATTGACATAATTCCACTAACGGACATATGTTTATAATTGAGAGGAGCATTTTTATGGTTTACAAATCCCCCTTCCGCGCCTCCCGGTATACGCGTGCGCTTGCCCTGATGCTGGCGGCGGCGCTTCCGGCTACGCTGATCCCCGTGGGCGCAGCGGAAAAAATCGGCGATGGCGTGACCCCTACTTACGACGAGGCATATTACGCCACGCTGGATTACTACGGCAATCTGACAGAGGGCAGCGTGGTGAAAAGCTACGCCCTCAATGGGGCCACAGCCCTGACGGATTACGGCGTCTACGACGAGGTGGTAAACCTGACTGATGGCACGGTCCCTGCCGAGAAGGACGATACCACCACCTTTGATTTCAGCAAGGAAACTGCACCCTCCCACTTTTATTTTGAGGGAAAGACCACCGCGCCGTTTGCCGCCCTGCCATGGACCATCACCTTGTCCTACACGCTCAACGGCGTTCCCACCAAGGCGGAGGACCTGGCGGGAAAAACCGGCGTGGTGAACATTAATCTGGACATCATTCCCAACAAAAACGCCAGTGACTATGCAAAAAACAACTACACGCTGGAGGCTGTGGCCCTGTTTAATCAGGACGATATTCTTTCCCTGAAAGCAAAGGGTGCGCAGGTCCAACTGGTAGGCAACCTGCGCACCCTGCTGTTTTTGGCCCTGCCGGGGGAGGAACAGCACTTTACCATCGAAGTCGGCTCCGACAATTTCTCCTTTGGCGGCATGACGTTTATGATGCTTCCCGCCACACTGGCGCAGTTGGACCAGATTGCGAAGCTGAGCGAGCGCAAGGACGAGCTGGAAGACGATTACGAAAAGCTCAACAACAGTCTGGACACCACGCTGGATGCCCTGAGCAGCATGACCGGCAGTCTCTATTCCAGCGCCAAGGGGCTTGACGCACTGAACAAGGCCCGGGGCACTATCTCCGCCGGAAAGGGCGCCATCTACGACGGAATCGACACCTCCAAGCTGGATCTGGAAAGCATTGCGGCCCTGCTGGACCCGGTGGCCGAGCAGATACAGGCCGCCAGCGAAACGCTGACGAAGTCAAAGGACATTTTGCAGACCATGAGCGACACCACCGTGTCGCTGAAAACCGAGCTGACCCAGACCAAAAACGCACTGCATAATCTGGAAAAGAGCAGCGGCGATCTCCGGGACCTGACCGTTGAGATGAAGCGGCTCAGCGGCAATCTGGAGAGTCTGAGAAACGCGCTGCGGGATATGGACAATATTCCCTCCGTCAGTTCTCCGTTGGCGGGCTATGGTGATATTGCCACCCTGCGTCAGGCCCGGGATACCGTGGTGAGCTTAAAAAACGGCTACGACGCAGACCCCACTTTATCCGGCAATCTTCCCGCCGGTACCAGCTTCAACGATTACGTGCTGGCGGTGCTCTCGGCAAGCGGCCAGTCAGACAGCTATGAAAGTCTGATGCAAGTCTACGAAAAGCGGCAGCAGATGGGCGCGGATTCCTTTGACTTTTTGCTGGATAACTCCGGGTCTGTGGACGCGGTTCTGGAGGTCCTGAACGGAACCACGCAGGAAGTCAATTCAACGCTCAACGGCATTGCCGGGCCCACTGCCGACGTGGTGAGCAGGCTGGCCTATATCTGCGACGAAATGGGCGCGCTGTACAACCTTCTGGACAATGTGGAGGATATGGCCCACATCGGGCAGGCCGCTACGGACAAGGCAAGCACGCTTCTCGACAAGGTGGGCGCACTGCAAACTCTTTTGAGCACTTACGAGCCCAAGGCGCAGGAAAGCCTTAAAACGCTGGAGGATTTAAGCGTTACCGCCGCAGGCTCCATCCGCAACGCGGAAAAGCTGATTTCCGACACGGAAGCTCTGGCCCGAACCTCCGGCGAGCAGTTGGACGAGGGCACTAAGCAGGCGCTGGAGGGACTGTCCGCCTCCCTGCGCCAGACCGCCGCTGCCCTTGCCACCAGCAAGGATATTAAATCCGCGAAAAACAGTCTGGACAGTATCATCACAGATACGTGGAACGAACACACAGGCGATGTGGATAACCTGCTGAATATGGACAGCTCCGCTCCGGCCCAGTCGCTGACCTCCGGCCAGAACCCCGCACCCCAAAGCATTCAGGTCCTGATTCGTTCTCAGGAAATCAAGGTTCCTGATGAGGACGAGGAGGAGGCAGCGACTCCCGCCGCCGACAAGGGCAGCTTCGGAAGTCGTGTGGGCCAGATGTTCCATGACTTTTGGTCTTCAATCACTGGAATTTTCCACTGAGAGACTGTCATATGAAAGAAGAAGGTGACTTCCTGTGATTGAGAAACTTGCCCACGGGCTGACCCGCAGGCCCAAACTGGTGGCAACCATTGCCGCCCTGCTGCTGATTCCCTCTGCAATCGGGTTTGTGGCCACCCGCGTCAACTACGACATTCTGTCCTACCTGCCCCAGAGCTCGGAATCCTCTCAGGGGGAAAAGCTGCTGGAGGACCCGTTTAAAATGGCCGCCACCAGTATGCTGATTGTGGAGGATATGCCCGCCGGATACAGCAACCGTCTGATTCAGGAAATTCAAGATATTCCCGGCGTCAGCAACGCCATCTGGGTCAGCAGCATGGTGGGCATTCAGATTCCCACCGAATTTATCCCCGCCAACCTCAGAGATATGTTTTTCTCCGGGGACGCCACGATGATGGTGATTCAGTACGACCATCCGGGCGCTTCCGACGAGACGATGGAGGCCATCGACCAAGTGCGGTCAGTATGCAATGAAAAGTGCTTTCTGGCGGGCTTTTCCGTAGTCATCAAGGATACCCGGGACCTGATGGACAGCGAGCTTCCACTCTTTGTGGGTCTTGCGGTTTTTTTGGCGCTGGCCGCCATGTCGCTCACGCTGGAATCCACCGTGCTGCCCTTTATATTTCTTGCCAGCATCGGGTTTGCCGTTATTTATAACTTTGGCTCCAACATTTTTCTGGGACAAATCTCCTATCTTACCAAGGCAATTGCGGCCGTTTTGCAGCTTGGCGTCACCATGGACTACTCCATCTTCCTCTACCACCGCTACGAGGAAGAGCGGAGCAATTACGAGGATAGGCGCGACGCAATGGCAAAGGCCATTGTCTCTGCATTTACCTCTCTTTCAGGCAGCAGCCTGACCACCATCGCGGGCTTTCTGGCCCTGTGCTTCATGCGGCTGACGCTGGGCCGGGATATCGGCATCGTTATGGCAAAGGGCGTGCTGCTGGGCATTGCCACGGTGATTTTGGTGCTGCCCTCTCTGGTTCTGCTTTTTGATAAACAGATTGATCAGCACAAGCACAAAACGCTGATTCCCAGCTTTGACAAAATCAATGTCCGCATTCTAAAGCACCGCTGGGTTTTCGTCGGCCTGACCCTTTTAATGTTCCTGCCGGCCATTTACGCGCAAAATCACACAGGTATCTATTACAAATTGGATGCGTCCCTGCCTCAGGACCTTCCCTCCATTGTGGCCAACGAAAAACTAAAGAGCGACTTTGACATGGGCACGTCCCACTTCGTGCTTTTGCGGGACGATATCTCTACAACAGACATGAATCAGCTGGAAAATGCCCTTGAGGAGTTGCCCGGCATTACCTCGGTGCTGTCCTATCACTCCCTGCTGGGCGTGGGGATTCCGGAGTTTTTTGTGCCGGACGAGGTGCGCACCATGCTCAAGCAGGACGGCTGGCAGATGATGATGATCAACTCCAAATACGCCACCGCGTCTCAGGAGGTAGCCGACCAGCTGGATGAGATGCGGGGGATTCTCAAGCAGTATGACCCCAGCGCCCTGATTACCGGCGAGGCAGCCATGACCAATGACCTGATTGAAACCTCCGCCGTGGACTTTAATGTCACCAATTACATCTCCACAGCCGCCATTTTTCTGATCGTTTTATTCGTGTTCCAGTCCCTCACCGTTCCGGTGGTCCTGGTGGGCACCATTGAGCTTGCCATTTTTATCAATCAGGGCGTGCCCTATTTTACCGGGACAGAGATTCCCTTTATCGCCCCTACCATCATCGGCTGCGTACAATTGGGCGCCACGGTGGACTATGCCATTCTAATGACCACACGCCTCCAGGAGGAGCTGCGGGCTGGAAAAAGCCGGGACGAAGCCATCCATATCGCCGCCACCTCCTCCGACCCCTCCATCATCACCAGTTCGCTGGTGCTCTTCTGCGCCACGCTGGGCGTGTCCTTTGTCTCCAGCATTGACCTGATTGGGTCCATCTGCGTGATGCTGGCTCGGGGCGCATTGATTTCGGCGACAATCAGCATTTTTATCATGCCTTCCATTCTCAGTGTGTGCGAGCCAATGTTCAACAAGACCAGCCGGTACTGGCGGACCACACCTCCGGTAAAGCCTTCCCGCGTTGCGAAGGCACTGCAAGCCGCCGCAAAAGGACTTCCCGTCGGGAAAAAAGCAGACACGGCGGACAGCGAAACCCCACAATTGAAAAATGAACACGGTTCCGGCAAGCCGTCTTCCTCTCAGCTTGCGGTTGAAAGCCCCCTTTCTGAGAAACAAAAACCTTCCTCCGGCAAGGCGCACGAGAAAAAAGCGCATTTCGTGGTGTTTAAACGCACTCTTTCCCGTGGAAAAGCAAAAATTTCGGCTGATGCAGGCAGCAATTCCAACCGCCCCGGCCCCAAAAATACGTCCTCCGAATCCTCGGCTGCAACCACTCCGGAAGAAAAAGAGCCTACTAAAACCCATTGAATTACACACCTCGTTTTCGTCCTCTAGCGAAAGCAAAACGGCCTCCTTTCGCGCGGCAAGCGTGAGAGGAGGCCATCTTAACGGGCGATATCCCGGTAGAATCAACGTTGCGGATCTCCCCCTGTCACGTCTGTGGCGTGAAAAAACTCGGTTTAACAACGACTTTTTGCTATCCTGAGCCGCATTTCAGCAGCCACCCAGCGCAGGTCTTTGGGCAGACAAACGAAAAGGCGGACAGTTAAAACTGTCCGCCCCTTCGCAGGAATTAATGCTCGGCTCTCCTCATAAACTCCCGCGTAATTTACTTTCGGTTTCATTTCGCTCCATCGTGGCTTTAATCAGCGGGCAGCTCTTCAAACGCCTCGTCCAGATGAAGGACCACCTCTAAATATTCCCCGTCCCGCCAGAGCTTCATAGGCAGGTCGTCGCCGATGCGGAACTGGCGGCGAACGTTCAGCAGCATATGCCGCTCGGTCACGGTCTGCCCACCGGCGGAGACAATCACGTCTCCCCCCTTCACCCCGGCCCTGTCGGCAGCGGAACCGATGCTCACGTCCTGCACCTCTACGCCCTGCGTTCCATCGGGCAGGACCTTGGGCATATCGAGGATGGTGACGCCCAGCCGCGGCTCCGGAAGGACCTGTCCGCTCTCCAGGATATCATTCACCATTTTCTGTACCGAACGCATGGGCAGCGCAAAGCCCAGTCCCTCCACGTTCGAAGAAAAGGACATCATTTTGATGGTGTTTACGCCCACAACCTGCCCGTATACATTAATGAGGGGGCCGCCGGAGTTCCCCTCGTTCAAAGCCGCGTTGGTCTGGATCAGCGTCATTGTACGGCCCGAAACATCCACATCCCGGTTGATGGCAGAGACAATGCCGTCCGTCAGCGTTCCCCGCAGCTCCACGCCCAGAGGATTTCCGATGGCGTATACCGTGTCGCCCACCATCAGCGCATCGGAATCGCCCATCTCCGCCGCAGGCAGATCCGTAGCCTCCAGCTTTAAAACCGCCACATCGTTTCCGCTGTCGCCGCCCACATAGAGGGCCTCATAGGTCCTGCCGGAGGCCAGCGTCACGCTGCAATCGTGGCTTCCCGCCACCACATGATAGTTGGTGAGAACATACCCATCCTCCCGGAAAATCATGCCGGTGCCCACCGACGCGCCCCGGTCCAGCTGCGCGATCACCGTCACCACCGCCGGATTCACCCTGCGGTAAATTTCCTGAATACTCAGTGCACCGCTGGGAGCGGAGGTCAGCTCCATCATCGCGCCCTGGCCGTATGGATAGGTCTCAATGGAAACCTCCTCCTGATCCCAGTCCTCGTTTTGCAGGTATTCCTCCCCCGAAGAAGAGGGATTGAAGTAAAAAAAGCCGCCGTTCAAAATGAATGCACCGACGGCCAGTCCCCCCGCAACAGCAAGGCAGGCCAAGAAAATCCACAGCCCCCGTCTTCCCCGGACCCGTTTTTTAGAAACCTTCGGGGTCAAAATCGGCCCGATCGCAGGGACGCTGTTCGTCGGAACCGGTGGCTCCGCCCGGCCCGGCAGCCGCCGGGACTGGACATAAACCTCCACCACCTCCTGAGGCCTGGGCAGGGGGGGATAGTATTCCACCACCTCCCGGGGGTCGTCCCGGACGGGGGCAGCTCGGCTCCCTTCCGGCACGGTGCCTTGCTCGTCAGCGGGCTGAATTTTAAAAAACTGGTCGTTCATCTGCGCCTCGTTATTCCGCGGTCAGGGAGAACGAAAACTCGGTGACGCCGTTCTCGCTGGTCACATTGATTTTTTCCCGGTGCTGCTCCAAAATGGTTTTGACAATATAAAGCCCCAGCCCCACGCCGGTTTTATCCTCGCTGCGGGACTTGTCGCTCTTGTGGAACCGCTCGAACAAAAGCGGCAGCTCGTCGGGAGGAATGGTGTCTCCCTCGTTGCGCACGACAACGCGGGCCTTGCCGTCCCGCCGGGCCACGCCCAGATACAGCACGGAGCCGGGCGTCGCAAATTTTGCCGCGTTTTCCAGCAGGTTATAAATGACCTGAGTGATCATGTCGTTGTCCCCCAGAACCAGAATTGGCTCCTCCGGGATGTCTGCGTCCACGTCCAGCCCACGGTCGGTAATTTTCTTTTCCATGGAAATCAGCACCCGGCGCATACTTTCGCAAAGGTCGAAGTGGGCCCCGCTTTTCATGGGATCGATGGCCTGAAGCTGGCTCACGTCCAGCATCCGCCGGACCATGCGGCTCAGGCGGCGGCTCTCCTCCGCGATGATTTGCAGGTACTGCTTTTCGCTTTCATAGGGGATGGTCCCGTCCAGAATGCCGTCGGTATACCCGGCGATGGTGGTCATGGGGGTTTTTAGCTCGTGAGAGATATTGGCGATAAACTCTCTGCGCTTGCGCTCTGTTTGCAGCAGCGTCTCAGCCATGTTGTTGAAGGAGACCGCCAGCTGGCCGATTTCATCGTTTCGTTCGGTATCCCGCATCCGGATGTCAAATTCTCCGTCGGCAAACCGCCGGGTGGCGGCCACCATCTCCCGGATGGGCCGAACCTGCCGCATGGCGGTGACGGAGGAGGCCATAAACGCCACCATCAGCACCACGCAGGAGGTCATGACAAACAGGCCGATAAACCCCTGCCACATTTTATCCAGCGCAGAGTGGAGCACAGACACGGCAAACACCGCGCCCACCTGTTTTCCCCCTGCATCAGCCACGGGAACGCCCACCACAAGGTGCTTTTCCGTGTACACCCCATTCAGATTGGAGCGGCCGGAGCTTACCCCCTGCGTCAGGATTTTGTCCATCAGCTTCTGGGGGACGGTGACAGACAGCCCGTCCAGCCCCTCGTCGGTGGAAAGGAGTGCGCGGCCCTGCGTGTCGCAGACAAGAAAATTCAAATCAGAGATGGACGCGGCAAAACCAGCCAGCGTCAAAAGCTCCGTTTCACTTGAAAACCCGCCGCTGCTCAGATAGCTGGCGGAGAGGCGGGCCACCACGCCCGCCCGGGTTTCCATATCATTGATCCGCTGCTGACGGAGAAAGTTATAGCCCAGCGCAGAGTAAGATGCCCCCAGCAGAGCCAGCGTCAGCAGCACGGTGCCCATGGTCAGAAGCATCTGCCGCCAATATAGCCCCGGAAAGCGTTCGCCCAGCCGTTTCATGCCTTCTCCGTCTGCTTTGCCGCGCCCATCACCTCAAACTTATAGCCCACGCCCCACACGGTTTTCAGCGCCCACTGGTCGGACACGTCCTCCACCTTCTCGCGCAGGCGCTTGATATGGACGTCCACGGTGCGGCTGTCTCCAAAATAGTCAAAGCCCCACACCTCGTCCAGCAATTGGTTGCGGGTATACACCCGGTTGGGCGTGGCTGCCAGATGGTACAAAAGCTCCAGCTCCTTGGGGGGCGTGTCCACTTTTTTGCCGTCCACAATCAGCTCGTAGGAATCCAGATTCACCACCAGCTTGTCAAAGGTCAGCTTTTTCGACGTGTCGTTGGGGATCTCCGTCCGGCGGAGAACCGCGTTGATCCGCGCCAGCAGCTCCTTCATTTCAAAGGGCTTTACAATATAGTCGTCCGCGCCCATCTCCAAGCCCTGAATGCGGTCGAACACCTCGCTCTTGGCGGTCAGCATGATGATGGGAACCTTGCTGGTTTCCCGGATTTTCGCGCACACGGCCCAGCCATCCATCACCGGCAGCATAATGTCCAGCAGAATCAGATCGGGCGCCTGCTTCTGGAATTCCTCCACCGCCCTGCCGCCGTCCGCGGCGATGCGGACGTCAAAGCCCTCCTTCACAAGATACATGTGGATCAGGTCGGAGATGTTGTGATCGTCCTCCACAACCAGAATGTTTCGCGCCATAGTCCTGCCTCCGTACTTTTTTAAAATGGGGGCGTCTCCCCCGCTCTATGTTACCTATTATATACGCTTTGGCCCTCAGATGTTGAATTTTTTGTAAAACACACGCTTAAAAGGCCGTTTCCGTCATGGCGGGCAGCCGGTCCTCCTCTTCCGCGGCGGAGGCGAGAAACGCCCGCAGGGCCCCGGCGGTCACGTCACTCCCCAGCCACACGGACACAGCGCCCCGCCGTTTGCCGATTTGCTTCAGGAGCGTGTTCGCCGCACCGGAGGAGCCAAGGCCGTATTCCGCGCGGTCGATGGTAGGATTCAAAGAGCAATAGCCAGCCGCCCTGAGGGCGGCTGCGTCTCCGTCCGCCCCATAGACCAGCCGGGTTTTCATCCCGGCCTCGGAAAACAATGTCCGGTTCATGGCGGTCAGTCGCTCCCTCACACCCGCTCCGGGGCCAAGAAGCAGACCCACGGCGCTGCCAGAGGCCGCGATGCGCCGAAGCTGGTCCCCGCTGCGGGCAAGACTCTCCTCCGTGAAATAAAAGGCGGCGTGGGAGCCCTGGCTCTCCAGCGCGTCCAGCCACGCGGTCACAGTCTCCGCGTCCTCCGCCAGGAAGCAGAGGTAAATGGATTTTCCGGAAGAAGCGGGGTCCTCGACCTCCGGGTCTTCCGTCTCCCCCGTGTTGATGTCCGTCGGGTCGGCGATGCTTTGTTTTTGATACTGCTGGTATTTCGCGTCCAGCTGATAGGAGGCGGTATCCGTAAACATGCTGTCGGGCAGAACGGCGGACGCGCTTTTTACCCGGATCAGGTATCCGTGGTTCACCGGCGTATTGCTGTATGCGCGGCCGAAATAGGATGCTACGGGCGAGGCCGCCACAAAGGTCACTCCGCCCCGGGTTACGCACACATGGTCGTACAGATCTCCCTGTCCGGTGGTGCCGGAGCCGGTAGAAACGTTGAACACCAGGGACCTGCTGGAGTCGTACAGCACCAGTGTCTGGGTGACCACGTTATAGGAATAGCCCACGCCGGACTCCCGGAACACCGTGGCCGCCACGTACAGATATCCGCCGAACCAGAAGGGCATGGTAGAATCCTTCAAATCCAGAACCCGCTCGTCCACAGCGGTGAAATACACCGAATCCTCCGCCGAAACGGGAGGACACAGCGTTCCCAGCAGGACCAGCGCCAGCACTGCGGCGGCAAATCTCTTTTTCACGCGGCGTTCCCCTCCCTTTTCCATCTTCACAGGATAGTTTTTTTCTATTTTAGCACGCTTTCGGCAGTTTTGTAAAGCATCCCCATGCTAAGAGACGCAGGCCCTTCCACGTAAATCCGATCTTGCGCTTTGCACCGGAAGGCAGTATAATGAGGCATAACAGCCGCCCCCCGTTTTACCCATTGCCACGGGCCGGTGTTTAGATTTGACGGTCCCTCCTCAGAAAGAGGCGGGGCCGATAAGGAGTTCGCCGTACCCATGGTTAAAAAACGCCGTCGCCGCCGTATTTCTCCGCTTCAGCGCCGCCTGATGGGGCTTGTGGTCATTCTGTCCGTTTTTGTGGGCCTGACCCTGACCTACAAGGCCATTGTCCGCCCGCCCCAATTGGAGGGCGAGGACGGCGCAGGTCTTCCCGCTTCGTCTCAGGCCTTCTCCTCCGCGGAGCTGGCCTTGCAGGATGCCGACCAGTTGGCCCTGGCGGCAAAGGCCGCCCACTCGGCCCGGAAGTCCGATTTTTACACAATCCTTGTCTCCGGCGTGGACGACGGAAACGGCGGCAGCGACACCAATATTCTGGTGGCGGTGGACGCCGGGGCCGGACGGATCTACGGTGTGAACATTCCCCGGGACACCAAAAGCCGCATCAACGGCAAAAACTATAAATTCAACGCCGCCTACAACCTCGGCGGCATGGACCAGGCGGCAGAAACCCTGTCGGGTCAGCTGGGGATTCCGGTGGACTACACCGTGGAGGTCAGTCTGAAGGCCTTTTCCGCGTTGGTAGACGCCATCGGCGGCGTGGATTTCAACATCCCTGTGGACATGGACTATGACGACCCGATACAAAACCTGTCCATTCACTTCACCGCCGGGACGCGGCATCTGAACGGGACAGAGGCGCTGAAGGTGGTCCGCTTCCGCCATAACAACGACGGCACGGGCTACGGCAGCGAGGACATTGGCCGGATGAAAACCCAGCAGGATTTTTTAAAGGCCGTGGCAAAGCAGACCCTGCGGCCCGCCAACCTGACGAAAATCTCCCAGTTTGCAAAGATTTTTCAGCAGTATGTGAAAACCGACCTGGAGCTGGGCGAGCTTGCCTGGCTGGGGCAGGAGGCCTTCTCCATGGGCGCGGACAACGTGAATTTTTCCACCCTGCCGGGGGAGTGGCATTCCCCCTATATTTACCTGAATGCAGACGAGGTTTTGAGCATCGTCAACGAGTATCTTAACCCCTATGTGGAGGACCGGGTGTTGGCGGATCTGAACATTTTGTCCTGAGCGCGGCTGCGCCATGAAAGAAGAAGAGGAGGCCCTATGATACATCTGAAGCTGCGCCTGCCGGGGCTGCTGCTGGCGTTTGTTCTGGCAGCCGGCCTGTGCGTGCCCGCGGCGGCGGCTGAAAACTCGGCGGACAATTTCGTCCGCGGGAAAACCTATGCCGGGGAATTCTCCGACGTGACCCCCGACTCGGTTTTTTACGACAACGTGGCGGCCCTGTACGAATACGGACTTTCAGTGGGCAAGAGCGACGGCACTTTCGGCCCGAAGGATCGCATGACCGTGGGCCAGATCGTGATTTTCGCGGGCCGCATCCGCAGCCTGTACGCCACGGGAGACGCAGAGGCCGGTGCCACCGCCTTCCGAGCGGAGGGCCAGTCGGCCTATGAGTCGTATCTCGCATATCTCCAAAGTGTCGGCGCGCTTGCCTCGGAGCTGGACGGGCTTTATCAAGGCCCCGCCACCCGGGCACAGACCGCCCATGTACTGGCGGCGGCTCTCCCCGCGCAGACGCTTTTCCCTGTCAACGACGAATTGGTGACAAGAGCTTACGCCTCCCGTCAGTTTATCACGGACGTGACGGAGTATACACCCTATTACAACGATATTCTGACGCTTTACAAAGCCGGCGTGTCCGCCGGGTCCGACAGCGCGGGAACCTTTGGCCCTGAAAACGCGGTGACGCGCGGGGCGGCGGCGGCCATGCTGACCCGGATCGTGGACCCCGCTTTGCGTCTGACGCCTGCGTGGACCGTGCTGGAGGTCCCGGAAGCGCCGGATTACAGCGTAGCGGGCACCTCCTGGGGAGACTTGGTCACCTCAGGCGCCACCTATTTCCCCTCCCCCTCCGCGCAGGAGCAGATTGCCTCCAGCGTGGCCTATATGCTCTCTCAGGAGACAAACGTGCTGGAGCTGAATTACGGCACGTACATTACCTCCGCACAGGCGGGCGACATAATGAACAAGGCGCTGGCTGTCGTCAAGTCCTATTGTGAGCAGATGTACAACTCCGTGGAGTGCACCTACGAAACGATGACCGGGCGGGTGACGCTGACTTTTTCCGCCGTGTCGGCGGAGGCCAACCTTCCCGCCTATCGGGACTATACCCTTCAAGCCGCCATCGCCCTGCACGACCGGCTTTGGGCCGAGGGCGCGATCACAGCCACCATGACCCAGATGGAAAAAGCGAAAGTCTACTTCCAGTGGATTTGTGACAACTGTGTTTACGACACCGCCGCCGGAAACGACTCCCTCTCTCACATCGCCTATACCCTCTTCCGCCACGGAACGGCCGTGTGCGACGGGTACTCCGGGGCCTACAACCTGCTTTTAAAGCTGGAGGGAATCGACTGCTACGCCCTGTCCAACCCTGAGCACATCTGGACGGTGGCCACCCTGGACGGTACGTCCTATCACATCGATACCACGTGGGGCGACGGCGCAAACAGCGTGGACTACCGTTATTTTGCCATGACCGAGGCGCAGTCCCGCAGCTTCCATCCATGGTAAATACATAAACACAGCCGCGCCGGAGAGCATTCTCCGGCGCGGCTGGTTTTTATAAAAGGTCCGGTTTGTCAGATTCTTTTCTGTTTTCCGGAAAAGCCGGTTTTTCCTCAAAGAGGCCGCCGTCCCTCCTCCAGCTTGCGCAGCTGGCGCAGAAATTCCTCCGGCAGAGGGCAGGTAAGCTCCACCGGCAATCCCGTGCGGGGATGAAGAAACCGAAGACCCGCCGCGTGAAGACACTGTCCCTGCAATCCCGGGACGGGCTTTTTCGCGCCGTACACCGTGTCCCCCAGAATGGGGTGGCCCAAATGCGCCATGTGGACGCGAATCTGGTGGGTGCGCCCCGTCTCCAAATGGCAGCGCACGTGGGTGAAACCGGGATAGCGGGCAATGACCTCCCAATGGGTCACGGCCCGGCGGCCCCCCTGTACCACCGCCTGCTTTTTTCGGTCGGCGGGAGAGCGGCCAAGGGGCGCGTCCACCGTACCGGAATCCTCCCTGAGATTTCCCACCACGATGCATTCGTAGGTCCGGGCCAGCGTATGGTCCTGAAGCTGGGCGGAAAGCCGACCGTGGGCAAAATCATTTTTCGCGGCGATGATGAGGCCCGAGGTGTCTTTATCGATGCGATGGACAATGCCTGGACGCAGCACCCCGCCCACACCGGAAAGCGAATCGCCGCACCGGTTCAGCAGGGCGTTGACCAGCGTGCCGCCGGGATGGCCCGGGGCGGGGTGGACCACCAGTCCCCGGGGCTTGTTCACAACGATCACGTCCCCGTCCTCGTACACCACATCCAGCGGAATATCCTCCGGCAAGGCTTCGGACATCTCGGGCGGCGGCAGCTCCACGGTCACCGTCTCCCCGCCGGTAAGGCGCAGGCTTTTGGCGGGCTTTTTCCCGTCCACCAGCACCTTCCCCTCCCCGATCAGCCGCGCGGCGGCAGAGCGGGTCAGTCCGGGGCCCCGGGCGGTCAAGAACGCATCCAGCCGCGCCGCGTCGTCAGGACTTGCTTTCAGCGTCAGCGTTTCCATCGGCGTTTTCCTTCCCATCGTATTTCTCATAAAACCACAGGTAGTATACCGCCCCCAGAATGGCCCCGGACACGATGCAGATGTCCGCCACGTTGAACACGGGGTAGTGCACAAACTGGAAGTTGAACATATCCACCACATACCCCAGCCGCGCACGGTCGAGGATATTACCAAGGCCCCCGGAGATAATCAGCGTGGCGGCAACCAGTCCCAGAGGATGGCGGACCAGCTTTTTCACCACGACAAAAATCACCGCCAGCACGATGGCCCCGGTCATGGCCAGCAGCAGCCACCGCATCCCGGAAAAGCTGGACCAAGCCGCGCCGTAGTTATGAATCCGCAGCAGTTCCAAAAATCCCGGGAACAGAGGCGCGGACGCGCCCAGCTCCAGATGGACCGTCACCCAATATTTGACCCACTGGTCCGCAGCCAAAAGCCCTGCGCCGGCAATAAGATAGAGCATAAAAGACCTCCCTGCGCGGTATGCGCCGATTCTCTTGAAGATTTATGCCCTATCCTACCCCATTTTGGCAAAAAAAGCAACTTCCTCATGGGCGCGTCTTTTCCCGTGTGCGGGACCCCGCTCTCCGGGAAATGCGGCTTGTGCTTTTTTTTGTTTTGTGATAAGCTAACGTGGATAAATTATCGACATTTTCAGGTTTTGGAGGATTTACCCTTGGAACGCAAAAACGTTACCATTGCCCCGGATGAGATTGCGCACCAGCGGGGCTTTACGGAATTGATTCGCACCATGCTTTTGGCGCGGGAGAGCCGCCCCGCCGCCTGCGTGGACACCTTCGGCTGCCAGCAAAACGTGGCAGACGGGGAAAAGCTGATGGGCATGCTGAAAGAGATGGGCTTTTCCCTCACCGACGAGCCGAAGGAGGCCGACGTGGTGATTCTCAACACTTGCGCCATCCGGGAGCATGCGGAGCAGCGGGTATTTGGCAACCTCGGCGCCCTGACCCACACCAAAAAAGCCAATCCCCACCAGATTATCTGCCTGTGCGGCTGCATGGCGCAGGAGGATCGGGTGTCCAAGCGAGTGAAGGAATCCTATCGCCATGTGGATTTGGTGTTTGGCCCTCACGCGCTGTGGAAATTCCCGGAGCTTTTGTGGCAGGTATACGAGTCCCACGGGCGGGTATTTGCCGTGGAGGACGAAGTGGGCAGCATTGCCGAGGGGCTTCCCACCCTTCGCCAGGAGGGGGCCAAGGCCTGGGTTTCCATTATGTACGGGTGCAACAACTTTTGTTCGTACTGCATCGTGCCCTACGTCCGGGGCCGGGAGCGCAGCCGGGACAAGGACGCGGTTTTGGCGGAGGTGCGGGAGCTAGTGGAGGCCGGATACAAGGAAATTACTCTCCTCGGCCAGAACGTAAATTCCTATGGAAACGACCTTGGCGGCGGATACGACTTTGCGGACCTGCTCTCCGACATCGACCAGATTCCCGGGGACTATCTCATCCGCTTCATGTCCAGCCACCCCAAGGACGCGACCCACAAGCTGTTTGACGTCATGGCCCGGTGTTCCCACGTTGCAAAGCAGCTCCACCTTCCCTTCCAGTCCGGCAACAACCGGGTTCTCAAGGAGATGAACCGGCGGTACACCCGGGAGCAGTATCTGGAGGAAATCAACTACGCCAAGGCGAAAATGCCCAATCTGGTGCTCACCAGCGACGTGATTATCGGCTTTCCCGGGGAAACGGAGGCGGAGGCCATGGAAACCGTGTCCTTGGTGGAGGACGTGGGCTTTGACGCCCTGTTTACCTTTATTTACAGTCCCCGTCCCGGCACAAAGGCGGCAGAGCTGCCCGACCCGGTGCCCCGCAGCGAAAAGCAGAAGTGGTTTGACCGGCTGCTGGAGGTGCAAAACGCCAAGTCTGCCGCCGCCCACGCCGCCTATGTGGGGAAAACCCTGCGCGTTCTGGTGGACGGGGAAAGCGAAGACACCGATTGGCCCCTTTCCTCCCGTACGGAGGGGAACCGTCTGGTGCGCGTCAAGGGAAACAAATCCCTGATCGGGACCTTTGCAGACGTAAAAATTACCGACAGCAATACCTGGGCACTGTACGGAGAGGCAGTCACAGTCTGAATTTCCTCGGCGGCTTTTGCCGCGGGTTTTTGAAAGGAGCGAATCTCATGAAGATTACAACCTTGCTTGAAAACACCTCCTGCCGCACCGACGTGGTTCACGCCCACGGACTGAGCCAGTATGTGGAGACGAAAACCCACAAAATCCTCTTTGATATGGGTCCCGGCCCCGCCGTACTGGACAACGCCCGCGCTCTGGGGGTGGATTTGGCCTTGGTGGACACCGCTGTGCTCTCCCACGCCCACGACGACCATTCCGGAGGCCTTGCCCCGTTTCTTTCCGTCAACGAAACTGCACGGGTTTATCTCAGCCGCGCAGCCATGGGCGACTATTATGCAATGGGCAAAAACGGCGTTCCGGAGTTTATCGGGATGCCGGAGGAGATCCGCCCCTTTGAAGACCGACTGACGCTTACCGGGGACGCGCTGACAATTGACGACACGCTAAGGCTTTTTTCCGACATCAAAACCGCCGATTACCGTTCCCATGCCAACGATAAGCTGAAAGAGAAGCAAGGTGAGGACTACCCCATGGACGAGTTTCGCCACGAGCAGAACCTTCTGATTTGCGAGGACGGCAAGGCCGTTTTACTTGCGGGCTGCTCCCACCGGGGCATCGTCAACATCCTGCGCCGGGCGGAGGAGCTTTTGGGCCGGTCGCCGGACGCGGTATTTGCCGGGTTCCATTTGTACAACCCCGGCACCGGCGAGACGGAGCCCCGGGAACTGGTGGAGGCCGTGGGTCGGGAGCTTTTGGCTCGGAAGCTTACCGTTTACTACACCGGCCACTGCACCGGGCAGGACGCGTTCGCCATTTTAAAAGAGCTGCTGGGCGACCGGCTTCACTACATGACCGGCGGCACAACTTCGGAAATCTGAGATAACCGGCCGCAAGCTGGGAAATCCGTCGTGCTGTCGGTGCGGCTCTGAAAATATGGCGCACCTTGCGCCAAAACAGAAATTCTTACATACATTGTCCCGCGTATTGACGGGACCTGCGGCTTTTAGCTTAGAAAGAGAATGAGGTGACCCATCCATGGCGGAATTGACCCCCATGATGAAGCAGTATCTGAAAATCAAGGAGCAAAACCCGGATTCCATCGTGTTTTTCCGTCTGGGGGACTTCTATGAGATGTTCGACAGCGACGCGCGCACCGCATCGAAGGAGCTGAACCTGACCCTTACCAGCCGGGACAAGGACCCAACCAAGGCCCCGGAGGACCGGGTTCCCATGTGCGGGATCCCCTATCACTCCAGCGACGCGTACATCGCCCGGCTGATTGCCAAGGGCTACAAGGTGGCCATCTGTGAGCAGATGGAGGACCCCGCGACGGCCAAGGGTCTGGTGGAGCGGGACATCATCCGGGTGGTGACGCCGGGCACGGTGATCGACGCGGCGTGTCTGGACGAGAAGGCGGGCAATTTTCTTTGCGGAATCTATCTCGACTCCAAACACGCCGGGGCGGCCTTTTGCGACATGTCCACCGGTGAAACCCACGTCACGTCCTTTTCAGGGAAAGACCGGGCGGAGCACATTGTCAACGAGCTGGGCCGCTTCTCTCCCGCCGAGGCAGTGATAAACGACGGGGCCTTTGCCGAGGAGCATTTGACGGAAGCCCTGTGCGAAAAATTCAACTGCCGGGTGGAAAACGGCGGCGAGGGCCGCTTCCTGCCGGGAGAAGCGGAGAAAAACATCCGCGCCCAATTCGGAGAAGACGGCTGGCAAAGCCTGCCCACGGACAATCCGGCAGCGGGGATGGCGCTGGGCGGACTTTTAAAATATCTTTACGAAACCCAAAAGACAGACCTAAGCCACATCAACCGGCTGGACTATTACGAGCAGGGCCGGTTTATGGAGCTGGATTTAAGCTCCCGCAGAAATCTGGAGCTGACAGAGACGATGCGGGGCAAAGAGCGGCGGGGCAGCCTTCTGTGGGTTTTGGACAAGACGAAAACCTCCATGGGAGGCCGGTGCCTGCGGGGCTGGCTGGAACGGCCCTTGCTCTCCGTCACCGCTATCAACAGCCGCCTTTCCGCCGTGGCCGCGCTGGTGGACAACACCATCGGCCGCGAGGAACTGATTGCCTCTATGAGCGGGCTGGGGGATTTGGAGCGCCTGATTGGACGCATCACCTACGGAACCGCCGGCGGGCGGGACCTTTCTGCCCTGCGCTGCGCCATTGAAAAGCTACCGGACATCGGGGGCCGCCTTTCCGCGTTTTCCGACCGCCGACTTCGCGAGCTTTCGGACCTGTTGGACCCGCTTGCGGACGTGGGGGCGCTGATCGCCGCCGCCATCTGCGACGAACCGCCCTTTTCCGTTCGGGAGGGAGGCTTTATCCGGGACGGATACGATGCCGAGGTGGACCGGCTTCGCAGCGTGATGAACGGGGGAAAGGGATTGCTTGCGGACATCGAGGCCCGGGAAAAGGAGAAAACCGGCATCCGCACCCTGAAGGTGGGCTTCAACAAGGTCTTCGGCTATTACATTGAGGTCAGCAAGTCCATGATTGACAAGGTTCCCGACAGCTACATCCGCAAGCAGACCACCACAAACGGCGAGCGGTATGTCACGCAAGAGCTAAAGGATTTGGAGCGGGAGATTCTCACCGCCTCGGAGCGGGTGACGGCGCTGGAATATCAGCTTTTTACCACGCTGCGGGAAAAAATCGTGGCCGAGGCCGCCCGCATCCAGCAGACCGCGGCGGCAGCAGCGGAGCTGGACGCGCTGGGGTCCCTTGCAAGCGTCGCGGCCCGGAACGGCTATTGCCGTCCCCATGTGGACGAGTCCGGCGTGATTGAAGTGACCGGGGGACGGCACCCCGTGGTGGAGCAGGTGCTGAAGGACAGCCTGTTTGTCCCCAATGACACGTTTATGGGTGAGCGGGAGCAGCGGGTAGCCGTCATTACCGGCCCCAACATGGCGGGTAAATCCACCTATATGCGGCAGGTGGCTTTGATTGTGCTGCTGGCGCAGGTCGGCTCCTTCGTCCCCGCCGCCGCGGCCCGCATCGGCGTGGTGGACCGGATTTTTACCCGCATCGGCGCCAGCGACGATCTGGCGGCGGGCCAGTCCACCTTCATGGTGGAGATGACGGAGGTGGCGGACATTCTCCGCCACGCCACGAAAAAAAGCCTGCTGATTTTGGATGAAATCGGAAGGGGTACCTCTACCTTCGACGGCATGTCCATCGCCCGTGCGGTGGTGGAGCACTGCGCAGACCCCAAAAAGCTGGGGGCCAAAACCCTGTTTGCCACCCACTATCACGAGCTGACGGAACTGGAGGACACGCTCCCCGGCGCGGTAAACTACAACATTGCCGTGAAAACCCGGGGCGAGGACATCATTTTCCTGCGCAAAATCGTCCCCGGCGGGGCGGACCGGAGCTATGGCATCGAGGTCGCAAAGCTGGCGGGCCTGCCCGACAAGGTGGTGGCCCGGGCGAGAACCGTTTTGGAAGAGCTGGAGGCGGAAAACGGCGTACAGTACGTAAAGCCGCGGCAGGAGGCCCGACAGGTGTCTTTGGACGCGGTGGGCGAGGGCGAGGTGCTGGACGCGCTACGCCGCTGCCAGCCGGATACGCTGACCCCCATTGAGGCCATGGGCCTTTTGTACGAGCTGAAACGCAAGCTGTCCTGACAACAACGAAAAGGAGAACTACATGGCAAGACAGCGCACAAATGCAAACCTCTCCTCCGGCGAGGTAACGGGCGGCACGATTTTCTTTGTGGTCTATCTGCTGGTCCTTCCCTTTGCAACAGACCCTTTGTTTCGGCTGGCGGAGCTGCTTTTAGATATCAATATCAGCCCCGGCATGCAAAGCGCTATTTATTATTACGTGCTGTTTGCCGTCACGGCGATGATTTTTCACGGTCTTCTGGGCCGCTCCACCCGGACGCTGGTGGATAACGCGGCGCTGGCCGCGAAAACTCTCGGCATGGGTCTTGTGGCATTGTATGGGCTAAATGAGCTGGCCTATCGCCTGACCCACGCGCTGATGAACAACCAGACCAACCTGAACGACGTCAGCATTTCCGCCCGGATTGATGCCGCCCCCTTAAGCACGCTGCTCATTGTTCTGTTTCTGGCCCCCTTTGTGGAGGAATTTCTCTTCCGGGGCCTTGTCTTCGGGGGCCTGCGGAGCCGCAGCCGCACAGTTGCGTATCTTGTAAGCTGTGTTTTATTTGCATTTTTACATGTGTGGCAGTATGCCTGGGGAAATCAGGACGCAACCTATTTCTGGCTGATGCTGCAATATCTGGTGCCCGGTGCGGTGCTTGCCTGGGCCTACGACCATTCAGGAACCCTGTGGACCTCCGTGGCGCTGCACGGACTGGCCAATGCGCTGAGCGTGCTGGTCTCGCGGCTGTAAGCGGAGGAATTAGAAAGGCTTTGCTATGACAATTCCCCACATTCAACAACTGGACCCCCATGTGGCAGACCTGATTGCCGCCGGCGAGGTGGTGGAGCGGCCCGCCAGTGTGGTAAAAGAACTGGTGGAAAACGCCGTGGACGCGGGTGCCTCCGCCATAACGGTGGAGCTGCAAAATGGCGGAATGCGCCTGATCCGCGTGACGGACGACGGCTGCGGAATCGCCCGGGAGGAACTGCCCACCGCATTTTTGCGCCATGCCACCAGCAAGCTCCGCGCCGCGGAGGATTTGGCAGGCGTAGGCACCCTGGGTTTTCGGGGCGAGGCACTGGCGGCCATCGCTTCCGTGAGTCGGGTGGAGATTTCCTCCTGCCGCCGGGGCGAAACCGGCGCTTCCCTCCGCTTGGAGGGCGGCATTGCGGAATCGGTGCGGGACGCGGGGGTCCCGGAGGGGACGACCATCGCCGTACGGGATTTGTTTTTCAATACCCCTGCGCGACTGAAGTTTATGAAAAAGGACAGCGCGGAAACCGCCGCGGTAAACGGCTTAATGCAGCATCTGGCCCTGAGCCATCCCGAGATTTCCTTCCGCTTTATCAAGGACGGAACCGAGGCTCTCCACACCCCCGGTGACGGAAAGGCGGACTCCGCCATTTACGCCGCTCTTGGCCGGGAATTTGCCCGCACGCTCACGCCCGTGGAGGGCCGGGGCAGCGAGGTGTCTGTCTCCGGCTTTGTGACAAAGCCTCTTTTGGGCCGAGGCTCCCGCTCCATGCAGACGTTTTTTGTCAACGGACGGTTTATCAAGTCCCAGCTTCTCACCGCCGCGCTGGAGGAGGGATACCGCAATCAACTGATGAAGGGGAAATTCCCCGGCTGCGTGCTGCGGATTGACCTGCCGGTGACGGAGGTGGACGTGAACGTCCACCCTGCCAAAACCACCGTGAAATTTTCAAGGGACCGGGAGGTGTTCGACGCGGTGTACCACACCGTGCTGGACAGTCTGGCGGCGGACGGACTTCCCCAAGCGGCGGCTACTGCGCCGGAGACCGTTGTAAATCCCCGGGGGGATTTTTACCAGACTATGGACGCGAAAGCCTTTCGCCACAGCGCGCTTTCCGGGGGCGGCAACGCCGGAGCCCAATGGCGAATTGCCGACCAGCCACAAATCCCGGAAGAAAAAGCCCCCGCTTTTACCGGGTGGAACACCGAGCGGCCCTCCTCCGTCCGTGTGGCGGACAGCGCCCGGGAAGCGTTTGCATATGCTCCCTCCCATCCGGTGGAGCTTTCCGTTCCGGTTTCCGGCGGCTTTGCGGCAACGGAGGAACCCGCCCGCGAGACTTGGAGCGCTGGAACCCCGGCTGTGGGCAGTGAAGCAGAAAAGCCTGCGCACCTCGAAGAGGGGGCACGCTTTGTCCGGCAGTCCGCCGATTCCACACCCGTAGGGCCGCAGGTTTCAAAGGAAAGGCCCTTTGTCCCCGCCATTCCCATGGAGCAGGAGATTTTGCCCCTTCCGGGAGAGCGGATGACGCAGGACGGGCCGGAGGCCCCCTGGCGCATCGCGGGCGAGGTTTTAAAAACCTATATTGTCTGCGAAGACGGACACCAGAATGTGTGGCTCATCGATAAGCACGCCGCCCACGAGCGGGTCAACTTCGACCGTCTGATGGCGTCCCAGCAGCCCCCCATGCGCCAGACCCTGCTGCGCCCTGTTGCGGCGGAGCTGTCCCGGGAGGACTGCGCACTGCTGCTGGAAAATCTTCCGCTGCTGGAATCTCTGGGCCTCGCCTGCGAGGACTTTGGGGATGGGGCGGTGCTGGTGCGGGAGGTCCCGGCGGATCTGGACGCGGCGGATATTCCCGCCACGCTGGAGGAGCTGGCAGAAAGCCTCCGCGCCGGGCGCAGTCCCACGGAAAAGCGGCAGAACCTGCTGCACACCATCGCCTGTAAGGCCGCCATCAAAGCAGGCTGGGACAGCGATGAAAGCGAGCTGCGGACACTGGTGGACAAGGTGCAGTCCGGCGAGATTCAATACTGCCCCCACGGACGGCCCGTGAAAGCACGGATGACCAAATATGAGCTTGAAAAAATGTTCAAACGGGCATAGACGGAAAGGAGCTACACAATGGGAAAGCGATTCGTGAAAATAGACGGCGAGGGAACCATCAACGGCAGTGAAATCTGGGTGGACCGGGAGACGGGGGTAAACTATTTCTTCCATTTCAGCGGCTCTGCCGCAGGGCTGACCCCACTTTTGAACGCCAACGGAACACCCATTGTCACCCCACTGAGCCTGGAGGACTGATATGGCGGAAAAGCTCATCTGCGTGGTGGGCCCCACCGCCTGCGGAAAAACGAAGCTGGGCGTTCTGCTGGCCCAAGCATACAACGGAGAGGTCATCTCCTGTGACTCCATGCAGATTTACCGGGGCATGACCATCGGCACCGCCGCCCCTACGCCGGAGGAGACGGAGGGGATTCCCCACCACATGCTTGCCGTGGCAGACCCGGAAGAAAGCTGGTCCGCCGCCCGATATGTCTCCGCAGCTACGCCGGTGGTGGAAGACATTCTGGCCAGGGGCAAGCGCCCCGTTTTGGTGGGCGGCACCGGATTGTGGCTGGACGCGCTGCTGCGGGGCCACGGCTTTGCACCCGGCATGGCGGGCGGCGCCATCCGGGCGAAGCTGGAAACCCGGCTGGAGCAGGACGGCATCGGCCCTCTTTTGGAGGAGCTGCGCCGGGTAGACCCCATTTCCGCCGAAAAGCTCCACCCCGCCGACGAAAAGCGCATTCTTCGCGCATTGGAGGTTTTTCACGAGACGGGGCAGACCATCTCCGCCCACAACGCCGCCGAGCGGGCTTTGCCCCCCAGATTCGACGCGGTGAAAATCGGGCTGCGGTTTGCCGACCGGGACGACATGAAAGCCCTGATTGACCGCCGGGTGGACGCCATGGTGGACGCGGGGCTTTTGGACGAGGTCCGCGGGCTTTTGCGCCGAGGCCTCCCCCGCAGCGCCACCGCCATGCAGGCCATCGGCTATAAGGAGTTCGCCGGGGTTCTGGCGGGTGAAAAAACCGAGGACGAGGCCGTGGAAGAGGTGAAGCTCCGCTCCCGGCAATACGCCAAGCGTCAGCTTACCTGGCTGCGGCGGGACCCGTCCGTCCGCTGGATTGAATGGGAAAAAAACCGAGATTTTGTCCGCGCCATGCAGATTTCGACTGAAATTCTCTCCGAGGAGGGCTTATTCTAGGTCCAAGGCGGGCAGAGAGAGCTCGGTCCGCTTGAAAAAAAGAAAAGGAGCGGATACATATGCAGAACAAATCAAATTTGCAGGACATTTTTCTCACCAAGGCCCGTCGGGATCGGGTCCCTGTCACGCTGTTTTTAATGAATGGCTTTCAGATGCGGGGAATTATCACTGGGTTCGACTCTTTTGTGGTGGTTCTGGATTCCGAGGGTAAGCAGCAGGTGATTTACAAGCATGCCATTTCCACCATCGCTCCCGTGCGGACGGTGGACCTGAATGAGGAATAACCGGGCGGAGGAAACCCGGCGTGTCCCGCCCAAGAGACAAGAAGGTACCTATGAAAAAACACAACGCTCCGAAAATCGAATCCGTCAGAAGCGTGGAGGAGGAAGCGGCCCCCGGCCGGGACACCGCCGGGAAAAAGGGTGGGTCGCTGGGCGCCAAAGCCTTAACGGTTTTGATTTTTCTGGCCGTTCTGACCTACTTTGGAGTCAAGGTCTATCAGGCCTATGCCGACCCGCTGATTACCGCCGTGGCCTATTCCTATCAGGTGGAGGACACCCTCTCCGTCACCGGCTTTCTGGTGCGGGACGAGCTGGTACTGCCGGATTCCGGGGGCGGACTGCTGCGGCTGACCCGGTGGGAGGGCGAGCGGGTAGCCGCAGGCGGAAAGGTTGCGCAGATTTATTCCGATCAGGCCTCCTTGGACCGGCAGACGGAAATTGACAAGCTCCAGACCCGTCTGGACCAGCTAAACTACGCGTCGGAGGCCGCCTCCGCCAGCGAAGCAGCCCTTCAGCTGGACAGCCAGATCGCGGAGACGCTTGTAACCATGCGCCGGGCCGTGGCCGCAGACCGGCTGGATACGGCCACGGGCAGCGTGACGGAGCTGGAGGCGCTGGTTCTGCGCCGGGACTACACCTATACGGACGCCGAAGAGCTGAAAGCACAGACGACGGAGCTGAAAAGCCAGCTTGCCGGGCTGAAGGCACAGTCGGCCGGTTCTACCCGGACGGTGAAGGCCCCAAAGTCGGGGCTGTATTCCGCCGTGGTGGACGGCTATGAAACAGTTTTGACGCCCAATGCGCTGGACACGCTGACCCCCGCTGCCCTTGGCAGCTTACAGCCCTCCGGGACCACCGGAGACGTGGGAAAGCTGGTGGTGGGAGACACGTGGTACTTTGCGGCCGCTTTTTCTACGGCCGACGCAAAGACCCTCGTTCCCGGCGCCACGCAGACACTGCGTTTTGCCAAGGGCGTGGACCGGGACTTGAGCGTCACCGTCCAGTCCGTCGGCGAGGCGGAGAACGGGCGGGTGGTCGTGGTGTTTCGCGGGCGCTCGTATCTGACGCAGCTCACGCTGCTGCGCCGCCAGTCCGCCGACGTGATTCTTTCCTCCTACTCGGGTATCCGGATTCCCCAGCAGGCCATCCGGGTGGACGAGAACGGCGCCGCCGGCGTTTACTGCATCGTGGGCGTGGAGTCCTGCTTCAAGCCGGTGACGGTGCTGTGGTCCGGGGACGACGATTACGCCGTGGTACGTGCCGACGGGGTTGACAAAACTGCCCTGCGCCCCGGCGATGAGGTAATTCTTTCCGCCGAGGGGCTGGAGCATGGCACGGTGGTCAGTTACGCAGGCTAGAGAAAGGAAGGCTTTTTATGTCCATTGGAGAAAACATTGCGCGGGTGCGCGCCGAAATTGCAGCTGTGGCCAAAGCCGCAGGCAGGGACCCGGCGGAGATTACGCTGGTTGGGGCCAGCAAAATGAACGACGCCGCGGCCTGCCGGGAGGCCATTGCCGCCGGAATCGACGCGCTGGGAGAAAACCGGGTACAGGAGCTTGTGTCCAAGCTGGAAGAAAACGCCTACGACGGCGCCCCCCTCCACTTCATCGGCCATTTGCAGCGCAACAAGGTGCGCCAGGTGGTGGGAAAGGCGGCGCTGATACAGTCCGTAGGCTCCGACGCACTGCTGGAGGAGATTGAAAGGCAGGCGGAAAAGCTGGAAATCGTGCAGGACATTCTTCTGGAGGTGAACGTGGGCGGCGAAGAGGCCAAAAGCGGCTATGACCCCTCGGATATTCCCGCCGCCGCCCAAAAGGCCAAGGAGCTGGCCCATGTCCGGCTTCGGGGACTGATGACAGTGCCCCCCATCGAAAAAAAACCGGGGGAGAATCTAACAAATTTTGAAAAAGTCGACAGGCTTTATGTTGACATAAATCAAAAACTATATGATAATACACTCGATATCTTGTCGATGGGGATGAGCGGGGACTATCCCGATGCCATCCGCGCCGGAGCCACCATGATCCGCGTGGGAACAGCCATTTTTGGCCACCGGGCGTACCCCGCCGCAAATCAGGAGGGAACTGTATGAGCCTTTTGGATGAACTGAAAAAATGGACTCACCCTTACGAGGATGAGGACGAGGACTTTGAAGATTTTGACGGACCGTCCCGCAGAGACAGCGCGTTTGAAGATCGCAAGTCTTCCCGGGGGGAGGACCGCCACAACAAGGTGGTCAACATTCACGCCACGACCCAGCTGAAGGTGGTTCTGGTAAAGCCGGAGCGGTTTGAAAACGCCTCGGAAATCGCGGACCATTTGAAGGACAAGCGCACCGTGGTGCTGAATCTGGAGTCCACCAACAAGGACGTAGCCCGGCGGCTGATCGACTTTTTGTCCGGCGTGGCTTATGCTGGGGAGGGTAAGATCAAAAAGGTGGCGGCCAATACATACATCATTACGCCCTACCATGTCGACATTCAGGGAGATCTGATTGACGAGCTGGAAAACAACGGCCTCTATTTCTAAGGCCGTCGTCCCGGCGGGCCCGGGAGAAAAATTTATGAAACCGGCGTCCCCGCGGACGCGGAGGGGGTTATTGCATTGCTGACACCGCAGGAGGTTTCCGGCCATGCGTTTGCAAAGGCCGTGATGGGCGGCTACAACATGGCCATGGTGGACGAATTTCTGGACGAAGTGACCGACGATTACACCGCGCTGTATAAGGAAAACGCGGCATTGAAGGCAAAAATGAAGGTATTGGTCGAAAAGGTGGAGGATTACCGCGCCACGGAGGACTCCATGCGGGCCACTCTGCTCACTGCCCAGAAGATGGCCGACTCCATCGTCCGAGAGGCGGAGGCAAAGCGCGACCAAATGCTGCGGGACGGGGAACTTCACGCGCAGGAGAAAATCGGGGCTATGCGCCGGGAGGCGGAGGAGATGCAGGAGCGTCTGCGTCTCGGTCAGCGAGAGCTGGCGGCCTTTTCGGAGCGGGTGCGCGGCCTGTGCCGCCAGCAGCTCCAGTTTTTAGAGCAGCTTCCTCAGGCGGAGGTAACCACGCCAGCCCCGTCGGCGCCGGAAATTCCCGCAGGAGAAATCGAGGCCAACATCATGGGCTCCTTCCAGCAGGAGGAACCTGACCCAGAAGGGGTTTCCACTCCGGCGGAGGCTTTCGCCGGAGAAGACGTACCTGCTCAGAGTGTGTCTTCCCAAGCCGAGTGGTCGCAGCCCGAGGAGCCGGTTCGTCCCGCGCCCGAGCGCACACCCGAACGCGTGGAGCAGCCCACCCCGCCGGAAGCGGAAAAGGGCGACGAATTTCCCTATCCCGAGGGAAACCCCTTTATCCCCATGTCGGAGGAGCCGACCAAAAAAATTGAGTTGGACGAATTGAAGTTCGGACGGAACTACAACCGGTCCGAATAAGCCGCTGGAAACGGAGACGAGGGGCTTTTGCCCCCGCTCCGCTTTTCCTGCGACCGGGCTCCGGGCGATGCGTTCGGCGGGGCTTGGGCTTTTCGGGCCACGGGCACGGATGGAGCACACGGAGCCGTTCAAACCGAGGGGGCTTTTGGGGAGCCGCCGGTTTGGGACGGTTTCGCCTTTTTGTGGGCTCCGCCCGGGAAAGGGAGGACTTTTATGCAGCGGGGAACCAGACCCATTGCGGCGTTTCTCTATGATTTTGACAAAACCCTGTGTACCACCGACATGCAGGACTACGCCTTTATTCCAAGCCTTGGAATGGCTCCCGCGGAATTTTGGGAACAGGCCAACCGCTTTGGCCGGGAAAACCGGATGGACGGGATTCTTGCCTATATGTACACCATGCTGCGGGAGGCGGGTCGGAAAAACCTGCCCTTTACCCGGGCGGAGCTGGTGGAAAAAGGGCGCAGCATTGTCCTGTTCCCCGGCGTGGAGGACTGGTTTTCCCGGGTGAACGCCTTTGGCGAGGAGCAGGGCGTGCAGGTGGAGCACTATGTCATCTCCTCCGGCCTGCGGGAAATTATCGAAGGAAGCTCCATCAGCGGGGCGTTCAAAGAGATTTACGCCAGCGAGTTTTATTACGACGAGCAGGGTTGTCCGGTCTGGCCCAAGCTGGCGGTAAATTTTACAGCCAAAACCCAGTTTGTCTACCGGATCAACAAGGGCGTGCTGGACGTATCCAACGACCGGGACCTGAACGCCTCCATGCCCGACGACGGCAAGCGCGTCCCTTTTACAAACATGATCTATGTAGGGGACGGCCTTTCCGACGTGCCCTGCATGAAAATGATGCGGGCCTACGGCGGGCAGGCCATCGCCGTGTATCAGGCGTCCAACCGAACGGGGGTGGAGGATTTGCTGGCCAAGGGCCGGGTGGACTTCATTTTCCCGGCGGACTATTCCCCCGGCACGGCGCTGGAGGAAACGGTGAAAAACATCCTGCGGCGCATGGCGATCACCGATCAATTGACGGAGGAAAACACCCAGCAGCTCCGTTCCGTCGGGCGGTGCGAGCTGCCGGAGCAGTCCTGCCTGTTTTAAGTAATGTAAGAATTTTCTTTACACGCTGTATAGTTTCTGTTAAACTATACAGCGTGTAATTTTGTGCCTAGGAATTGACGAAACCTGAGGCGGGTTATGGGAGACTGCCTTGTAGTTTCACCTGCAAATACGGCAACACCAGCCGGGTTTGTGCATGGGGCAGGCATCAAGTGCAGTTTGATTTTAAAGAGAAGATGATTCGACGGCGAATCAGCGCGAAGGAGAGAGAAACAATGAACACGGAATTTTCAAGGACCCTGTCCCTTTTGCGGCAGGAACGGGGTGTTTCCCAGCGGTTGGCTGCGGGAGAGCTGGGCATTTCTCAGGCCCTATTGAGCCACTATGAAAACGGGGCCCGGGAACCGGGCCTTGCGTTTGTGGTGCGGGCCTGCGAATACTACCATGTCTCAGCAGACTTTTTGCTGGGTCGGACCCTTACCCGGGAGGGCGGCGCGCTAACGGAGGACGACCTTGTCAGCATGGCGGATCAGGGGAATATTCTGCGGGGCAGCGTGCTGGCTACCCTGCAATCCAAGCTGATCGGCGGCGCAGTGAGCGTTTTGTTTGACCTTTTGGGCAAGCTGAACGACAAGGACGCGGTGAACGAAGCTGCACAGATGCTGGGAAGCGCCGTCTACATTCTTTTCCGCCGTCTGCACCGAGCCGGTGGCGGCAACGAGTCCATGTTTTCCGCCCCGGCGGAGTTGGTGTCCATGGGCCTTCCCTCCGCCGGGATGAAGCTGGCGGAGACGCGGTACGCCCGCTCACTGGAGACTTTGCGGGCCCAGCGGACAGACTTTCCCGACACCACCGGCGAAACGCTGAGCAAAAGCTATTCCGGCAGCGGCCAGTGCATCACGCAGGTGCTCCACAGCGCCGACGCAAGGACCGCAGCCCTTGTGAAAGAGTGAGGAAATGGGGTTTCAATCTCTGTCTTTTCTGCTGCTTCTGGCGCTGACGGCGGTTCTCTGCCCTCTGGCGGCGAAAAAAAGCAGACCGGCCGGAATCGCGCTGTTCACGTTTTTTTCCGTGATATTCTACCTGTGGGGGCTGGGCATCCACGCCATGCTCGGTCTTGCCGTGCTGGCATTGGGAAGCCTTGTGACCTTTGCCGCCGCGCGGACTTCCCTATCCGGGCCGGAAAAGCCGAAAAAGCGGGTACTGCTCACAGCGGCGGCGTGGCACATCGCGGTGTTGCTGGGTTTTAAGTATCTGGGGTTTTTTACCGGCGGGGCTGTTTCTTTAGGCTGGGCGCCTTTGGGCCTGAGCTTTTTTACTTTCCAGCAGCTATGGTTTTTAAAGGAGGTCGGCACCCGACAATTTTCCCTTTCGGAACCCGCGCGGCTGCGGGGTGACGAGTTCGCGCTGTTCTCCCTGTTCTTCCCCACCGTGTCCTCCGGCCCCATTCTACGCCCGGATGGTTTTTTTCCCCAGCTTCGGAGCGAAAACTTTCTCCGTCCCGACTGGGACGACCGGGCGGCGGGCCTGTATGCCTTTTCCCTTGGCATGGCGAAAAAGGTGCTGCTGGCGGACTCTCTGGGCGCAGTGGTCAACGGCGGCTACGCGCATTTGGACGGGCTGACCGCCCACGGCGCATGGCTTGTCATCTTGGGCTATACCCTGCAACTGTATTTTGACTTCTCCGGGTATTGCGACATTGCCACAGGAGCGACCCGGCTGCTTGGCCTGCGTCTTCCCATAAACTTCGACTCGCCCTATCGCTCCTTGAGCGTGGGAGAGTTTTGGAAACGGTGGCACATCACGCTGACCACATTTTTGCGGGAGTGCCTGTACTTTCCTCTGGGGGGCAGCCGCCGGGGCGAAATGCGGACCTACGGCAACATTCTGCTGGTGTTTCTTGTCAGCGGCTTCTGGCACGGGGCGGGCTGGACGTTTCTCTTCTGGGGTCTGCTCCACGGCCTTGCGCAGGTTGCCGAGCGAGCCGCCGGGGTGAGGCTTACCCGCCTGCCCAAGACTTTGCGCTGGGCGGGGACGTTTTTATTTGTCAATCTGGCATGGGTTTTTTTCCGAGCCCCCTCTCTGGCGGCGGCGGCTTCCCTTTTACGAAGTGCATTTTCCGGTGGCGCGGGAATCCCCGCGTTCCTGACGGAAAATCTGCTCCCCTCGGAGACGACAGCCCTTTCCGCACTGGGGCTTGGCCCAAGCGCGGGCAATCTGCTGCTGGCGGCGGTGTTTTTCATCGCATTGCTTGCCGCACTGAAGCCGGGAAATACCGTCCGCAGGATGGACACCTTCCGGCCCACCGGGTTGCGGTGCGCCGTGTGCTGCATCCTTTTGGCGTGGGCAGCCCTGTCGTTTTCCGGAGTAACGACATTTATCTATGCGAATTTTTGAGGAGGGCGCTGTGAAAAATGCAAAAAAGCGCTGGGCCGTTGGGCTTTTGGCCGGCTTTTTGTCCATTCTATTTTTCTGCGCCGGAACGGTGCGGGCAGTGGACCCTTTTTTCCACTACCGTGCCCCGGACCCGGAGGGAGAGGTCTGGTTTGACGAGCGCTATCAGGCGGCGGGCCTTTTGCGAAGCCAAAGCTATGAAACAGTGCTGATGGGCACGTCCCTTGCCGCCAATTACCGCCCCTTCTGGTTCGACGTGTTTTATGATACCTCCACCGTCAAGGTGACCTTTCCCAACGGCGGATTCCACGAGTTTACACAGGCGCTGGACTACGCCTATGCGCGGCAGGACGTGAAGCGGGTGATTTTTGGTCTGGACCCCAACATTTTGGCCCGTCCTGCATCGGACGCGCCGGATCAGCTTCCTGCCTATCTCTATGACGACAACCCGTGGAACGACGCCGAGTATCTTTTCAGCAAGGATGTCTTGCTTCGCGCCGTCTACGCCGCGGGAGAAAAGACGCAGGGGCAGACGCTCCCCTTACAGGACGCGTTCATGTGGGACGGCAGCCTGTATTTCAGCCGGGAGCTGGCCCTTGGCAGCTACGAGCGGCCTGAAATTGCGGACACGCCCCTCCCTGCGGACGCGTTTTTAAAGGACTGCGACAAAAATCTCATGGTGGTGACAAGCTGGCTGGAGGCCCATCCCGATACGCAGTTTGTTTTTTTCCTCTCGCCGTACAGCATTCTCTATTGGGACAAAATGCAGCGCCTTGGGGAAACCGAGGCGGTGTTCTCCCTGCTGCGCCGCACGGCGGAGACGCTGCTCCCCTATGACAATGCAGACCTCCAATGCTTTTTGACCGACACGGACACCATCTGCGATCTTGAAAACTACGCCGACCACATCCATGTGGCAGGCCGGGTGACCTATGCCATGTCTCAGGCCATGCCCGGGGACGAATACCGCCTGACGGAGGAGAATTACCGCGAGAGGCTGGACGCGCTCCACGCCTTTGTGGTAAACTACGACTACGAAAAAATCTTCGCGTAAATTGCGCCGCAACCCCTGTGGGGCAGGCGCCAAGGAGGCTTTCCATATATGACCGACCAGTCTCATATCCGCAACTTTTCCATCATCGCCCACATCGACCACGGCAAATCCACTTTGGCCGACCGGCTGCTTGAAAAATGCGAGGCCGTCTCCGCCCGGGAGATGTCCAGCCAGCTTCTGGACAACATGGATTTGGAGCGAGAGCGGGGCATCACCATCAAGGCCCGGGCTGTGAAGCTGAATTACAAGGCCAACGACGGCGAGGTTTACGAGCTGAACCTTATCGACACCCCGGGCCATGTGGACTTCAACTACGAGGTTTCCCGCTCCCTTGCCGCCTGCGAAGGCGCCGTTCTGGTGGTGGACTCCACGCAGGGCGTGGAGGCCCAGACCCTTGCCAACACCTACCTTGCCATGGAGCACAATCTGGAAATTCTACCGGTGTTCAACAAAATCGACCTGCCCGCCGCCGACCCCAAAAAGGCGAAGCAGGAGGTGGAGGACATTATCGGCCTGCCCGCCATGGACGCGCCGGAGATTTCAGCGAAAATGGGCATTAACATTGACGCGGTGCTGGAGGACGTGGTGAAAAACGTCCCCGCTCCCAAGGGGGACCGGGCCGCACCGCTGAAGGCTTTGATTTTTGACAGCCAGTACGACGCCTACCGGGGCGTGGTGGTCTATCTGCGCGTGATGGACGGAACCCTCCGCCCGGGAATGCAGGTGAAAATGATGGCCTCCGGCGCGGTGTACGGCATCGTGGAATGCGGCCATCTGCTGCCCCTGGGGCTGGAGCCCTGCGACACGCTGGAGGCCGGCGAGGTGGGCTATTTCACCGCCAGCATCAAAAATGTGAAGGACACCCGGGTGGGCGACACGGTGACGGGTGCAGAGCGCCCCGCAGCAGAGCCGCTCCCCGGCTATCGGCCCGCCCAAGCCATGGTTTACTGCGGCATCTACACCGAGGACGGGTCTGAGTACCCCGACCTGCGGGATGCCCTTGACAAGCTCAAGCTGAACGACGCGTCCCTTTCCTTTGAACCGGAGTCCTCTGCGGCGCTGGGCTTTGGCTTCCGATGCGGCTTTTTGGGAATGCTGCACATGGAGGTGATTCAGGAACGGCTGGAACGGGAATTTGACCTGGATTTGGTGACTACCCTTCCCTCTGTTATCTATCACGTGACGAAAACCGACGGGACGGAGCTTACCGTGGACAATCCTCATAACTACCCCGACCCCGCCGCTATTCTGGACGCGCAGGAGCCTTATGTGAAGGTGTCCATCATCAGCCCCAACGAGTATGTGGGCAACATCATGCCCATGTGCCAGAACCGGCGGGGAGAGTTCAAGGACATGCAATATCTGGACACAAATCTGGTGGAACTGCATTATCAAATGCCGCTCAACGAGATCATCTACGACTTTTTTGACACCCTGAAAGCCAACACCAAGGGCTATGCCTCGCTGGACTACGAGCTTTCCGGCTACCGGCCCAGCGACCTTGTAAAGGTGGATCTGCTGCTCAACGGCGACCATGTGGATGCTTTGTCCTTCATCGCCCACCGGGACAAGGCCTATCCCCGGGCACGGCGGCTGTGTGAAAAACTGAAGGACAACATTCCCCGCCAGCTTTTTGAAATCCCTATTCAGGCCGCCATCGGCGGCCGGGTCATTGCCCGGGAGACGGTGAAGGCCATGCGCAAGGACGTACTTGCCAAGTGTTACGGCGGCGACATCACCCGAAAGAAAAAGCTGCTGGAAAAGCAGAAGGAGGGCAAAAAGAAAATGCGCTCTCTGGGCACCGTTCAGGTCCCCACCGAGGCATTTCTGGCCGTTCTCAAGCTGGACGGAGACGAATAAGGTGTTCCTCCATAGCGCAGCACCCCAAACGCAGGGGCTTACAGTGGTTTTCTTTTGAACCGCATCGTGGTAAAAAATACACAATAATAGTATAATTTATCATAGCAAATTTTAAAGCCTTCTCTTTTACGAAGCACAAATATTGAATTTTTGTCTTTGTATAAGGGAATTTATTAAATATCACAAAAGAAGGCGCGATTTTTCGCAAAAATATTATACACGATTGATTGAATATTTTCACGAAATATATTGACGTGAGCAATGGAATAGCGGATAATACGGATTAAAATAAAAGTAAACCCTTAAGGGCCTGCACGCGGGTTTTACTTGATTATCCGCCCCAGAAGGACAGCGGTAAAGGTCACGCCCCGGTTGGAGGCACCTGCCGCCGAATCAAATGTAGAAGGAGCGAATTATGGAATACAAAATTGAAGGACAGACCCTGCCCGTGGTCATCTGCCAGCTCAATTCGGGAGAAAGCATGATTACCGAGCGGGGCAGCATGAGCTGGATGAGCCCCAACATGCAGATGGAAACCACCTCCAACGGCGGAATGGGTAAGGCGCTGGGCCGGATGTTTGCGGGAGAGGGCATGTTTCAAAACCGCTATACCGCCAAGGGCGGCCCCGGAATGATTGCCTTTGCCTCCAGCTTTCCCGGCGACATCCGGGTATTTGAAATCGGGCCGGGCCGGGAGCTGGTGCTGCAAAAGAGCGGCTTTCTGGCAAGCGAAGAAAGCGTGGAGCTGTCGGTGTTTTTCCGCAAGAAGCTGGGCGCAGGCCTGTTCGGCGGCGAGGGCTTCATTATGCAGAAGCTGTCGGGCCGGGGCATTGTCTTTGCCGAGTTTGACGGGCATGTGATGGAATACGATCTGGCGGCAGGCCAGTCTATTGTAGTTGACACGGGCTATCTTGCCGCCATGGACGCCACCTGCTCCATGGATATCCAGACTGTTCCCGGTGTGAAAAACGCCATTTTCGGCGGCGAAGGCCTGTTCAACACAGTGGTCACCGGGCCGGGCCGCGTCTATTTGCAGACCATGCCCATCAGCAACGTGGCCGGCGTCATCGGGCGTTTTATTCCCTCCGGGAGTTAAGATTTTATTTTCGGGCGGAGCATATTAAAAAAAGCGGCGGGAAGCGGGTCTTCCCGCATTCCGCCACTTTTACTCTTTAGTTCATTCCCTCGAGAAAGGCAGACTTTTTCATGCAGAACACCACGTGCTCCAAAAACAGGGATGTAACCGCCGAGGGCGTGACATCCCGCTTGAGGGCGATGCCTACCTCCCGAAACTGGGTGATATCCATAGGCAGGCGAACAATATTGTAGCGGTTGGGCCGCAGAATCAAATCATGCACAATGCTCATACCCAGGCCGCACTCCACCATAGACAGCAGCGCAAAGTCGCTGGTCACCTCATAGATGGTTTTGGGTGAGGCCCTGAGATGGTCCAAAAATTGGGTGATTTCATAATCCTGCACCTCTTTGAGGTTTACAAAGCTCTCCTCCGGCAGACGGCTGACGGGAAAGCAGGGCTCGTCGGCCATGGGATGCTCCTGGGGAAGCACGGCCACCAGAGAATCCTGAAAGAGGTAGGTAGCCTCAAATTCTCCCGCGGCGGGCATAGCCAGAAAGCCACAGTCGATCATGCCCCGGCGCAGCCACTCGGAAACGTCGCTGTATTCCCCCGTGAAGAGCTGAATCTGGATATTGGGATATTTCTCATGAAACAGGCGCAGGACCGACGGCAGCACGCTGGTGGACAGGCTTGTAAAGCAGCCCACCCGCAAAAGCCCGGAGTGAACTCCATGGAGCTCCGAAACCGCAAAATTCAAATCCCTGTAATTCCTGACGATTTCCTGAAGCTTCGGCAAAAGATTTTGACCCTCCGAGGTGATCTCGATGCCTGAGCGGTTGCGGGTCAGCAGCGTCACCTGCCACAGATCTTCCAAATCCGCAATCATTTTGCTCACGGCGGACTGCGTATAGCCCAAATCATTTGCCGCCTGCGTGATGCTGCCGGTTTCAATGGTCCGCAGATAGGCGATGTATTTCCGAATACTCATGAAAAATTTTCCAACTCCCTTTTACATTCCAAATCAGAATGTTATGTAAAAAAATAATTCGCTTTCTTATTTCTTCATTAAACTATACAATACATGCTAGGGGATTTCAACAGTTAGCTGTGCCAATTCCCAAATTAAAGCTGTTTTTTCGGCTTTGGCAAGATAAAAAGGAGGAAGTGTCATGGTTCGCTATTCGTTCATCGGCGCCACGGGTTATGTCTGTGGGGAGCTTCTTAGGATGATGGTCAATCATCCCGAGGGGGAGCTTGTCAACGTACTGGATACCTTTGGGGTGGGCAGCAAAATTCAGGAATCTCATCCCGCTCTGCGCGGCTTTTATGACAAGGACATCATGGAGCTGACGGAGGAAAATGTACGTCTTACTGCCCGGGAGAGCGACGTTGTGTTTATTGTTGTCCCCTCCGGCGAAGTGGTTCAGTTTGCTAAAATTGTTTTGGGCGAGGGCAAGAAGCTCATCGATATCGGCGCAGATATCCGCTTCCGGGACGCAGAGGTCTGGAACAAGTGGTACAGCGCGGAGCATCCCGATCCCGAAATGACCCGGGAGGCCGTTTACTGCATTCCCGAGGTCATGCGCGATCTGGCCCGGGGCAAAAACCTGATTGCGAACCCCGGCTGCTATCCCACTGCCTCCACACTGGGGCTTCAGCCCATGCTGAAGGCGGGCCATATTGTGGAAAACACCATTGTGATCGACGCCAAGAGCGGTTATACCGGCGCAGGCCGCCGCCCGGGGCTGAACAAGCTGCTCACCGAGGCGGAGAATAACTTCTGCGCATACAGCCTGGCTGCATCCCACCGCCACACCCCCGAAATTGAGCAGAATATCGCCTACATTACCGGCCGGGACACCATGAAGCCGGAAACCTGGCAGTACATTAACTTCCAGCCCCACCTCCTGCCTCAGGTCCGCGGCATCGAGGTCACCATTTACGCCACGCTGGACCGGGACTATACCAACGACGAGCTCTATCAGATGTATTCAGAGTTTTACAAGGACGAGCCGTTTGTCATGGTCTTCCCTGCCAGCCAGCCCGTGCAGACCAAGTGGGTCTACGGCACGAACCTGTGCGCCATGACCCCCGTGTATGACGCGCGGACCCATCGCCTGATTGTCAGCTCCGTCATCGACAACATCGGTAAGGGCGCGGCAGGTCAGGCCATCCAGAACATGAACCTCATCATGGGCCTGCCGGAAACCACCGGCCTTCTGGTCCCCCCCATGTATCCATAATTTTTTAGGTTTGCTTCCCATTCATATTCAGAGAGGAGTCATGCATATGGCATATCAAGTGATTCAGGGTGGAGTGACCGCTCCAAAGGGCTTTACGGCCGGAGCTGTTTACGCGGGGATCAAGAGCCGCAAAAAAGAAAAGCCCGACGTGGCCGTTTTGTACTCCGAGCAGCCCTGCGCCTGCGCGGCCTGCTTTACCACCAACAAGTTCTGCGCCGCCCCGGTGATTCTGGGCCGGGAGATTCTTAAAAAGGGAAAGGCCCGCGCCATCGTCATCAACAGCGGCAACGCCAATGCCGCCACCGGCGAGCAGGGCATCCGGGACGCAAAACTGGTGGAAACGGAGACGGAAAAGCTTCTGGGCCTTGGCGAAGACGAGGTGTTTGTCTGCTCTACCGGTGTCATCGGGCAGCGCCTGCCTGTGGATAAGGTGCTGGACGGCGTGCGCCGCGTGGTGCCCAACCTGTCTGCCGATAAGGGGACCGAGGCTGCCTGGGCCATCATGACGACCGACACCATGCGCAAGGAATCCGCCTATGAGCTCACCCTCTCCGGCGGCACCATCCGCATCGGCGCCATGGCCAAGGGCTCCGGCATGATTCACCCCAACATGGCCACCATGCTGGCCTATGTCACCACCGATGCCAAGGCTGACTCCGCAGATTTGCAGAAAATGCTCTCCGCTGCGGTGGACAAGAGCTTTAATATGTGCACGGTGGACGGAGACACCTCCACCAACGACTCCATTTTCCTGCTGGCCAACGGGGCCTCCGGCGTGGAAATCAAAACGGAGGAGGACAAGGCGGCTCTGGCGGCTCTGGTTGAGTACATCTGCATCGACATTGCCCGGCGCATTGCCTCCGACGGAGAGGGTGCCACCCACCTCATTGAGGTGGAGTCCTACGGCCTGCCCACTGAGCACGACGCGCGGCTGGTGGCCAAGTCCATCGCGGGCTCCATGCTGTTCAAGGCCGCCGTCTTCGGACGGGACGCCAACTGGGGCCGCATTATGGCCGCCGCCGGCTATTCCGGCGCAGACGTGGACCCCACCCGGGCAGACTGCATCATCAAGAGCGCCGCCGGCGAGGTGCAGGTGATGAAGGATGGCTTCGGCACCGATTTCAGCGAGGAAAAGGCCAAGGAAATCCTCACCGAGCATGATATCACCATCATTGTTCGCTTCTATCAGGGCGACGGGCAGGCCAAGGCCTGGGGCTGCGATTTGACCTATGACTATGTGAAGATCAACGGCGACTATCGCTCTTAAGGAGGGGACGTATGACCAACATCGCAAGCAAGGTGGAAACCTTGATGGAGGCGATGCCCTACCTGCAAAAATATGCCGGTAAAATCGTCGTCATCAAATACGGCGGCAACGCCATGATCAACGAAGAGCTGAAGGACGCCGTGCTGCACGACGTGGTGATGCTTAAGCTCTTGGGCCTGAAGCCCGTGCTGAGCCACGGCGGCGGCCCCGGCATCAACAAAATGCTGGAGACGCTGAACATCCCCGTGGAGTTTATCGGCGGCCTGCGCTACACCTCCGAGGACATTATGCGGGTGGTAGAGATGGTGCTGGTGGGTCAGGTAAACACGGAGCTGGTGGGCTTTATCAATAAGCTTGGCGGCAAGGCCGTGGGCCTGTCCGGCGTCAGCGGGGACATCTATCACTGCCACAAGCGCAGCGAGGAGCTGGGCTTTGTGGGCGACATTGATTACGTGGACCCCACCTCCATTCTCGCCATGCTGGACGCAGGCTTTATCCCCGTGGTTGCTCCCGTGGGGACCGACGGGCAGGGGCACACCTACAATATCAACGGCGACACCGCCGCAGGCAAGCTTGCCAGCGCGCTGGGCGCGGAAAAGCTGGTGCTGCTGACGGACATTGAAGGCCTTTGCAACGACATCAAGCTGCGGGACGTTATCAGCTATCTCAACACCAAAGACGTTCAGATGCTCAAGGATCGGGGAACCATCGCTGGCGGCATGATTCCCAAGGTGGACTGCTGTGTGCAGGCCATTGAAGAGGGCGTCGGCAGCGTGCACATCATCGACGGGCGCAAGCCCCACAGTATCCTGTACGAGGCCTTTACTGACGAGGGCATCGGCACCACCGTGGGGACGGAGCGGCCCAGCGCGGGCATTAAATAATCAAAATAATATTTCAGATAACTACAAGGAGGGAACCACCATGATTGAGCTCTACAAGTCCAACGCGGAGGTCATCGAGGCCGGTGACAAGTATTTGTACGGCAATCACGTCCGTATGCCCATCTCCATGGAGCGGGGCGAGGGCGCCTATGTCTTTGACAAGGATGGCAACAAATATCTGGACTTTGTGGGCGGCATTGCCGTCAACGGTCTGGGCCACTGCCATCCCGCCATTGCAAAGTGCCTGCGGGAGCGGGCAGAGACGATTCTGCACTGCTCCAACTATTTTTACAACGAGCCCGCCGTGCAGACCGCCAAGCTGATTGTTGAGAACAGCTGCTTTGACAAGGTGATGTTTGCCAACTCCGGCGCGGAGGCCAACGAGGGCCAGATCAAGCTGGCCCGCAAGTTTGCCAAGGACCACGGCCATCCCGAGCGCTTCGTGGTTATCACCATGAAGAACTCCTTCCACGGCCGCACACTGGCCACCGCCACCGCCACCGGCCAGTATGCCGTCCATCGCTTCTTCGAGCCCCTGCCCACCGGCTTCCGCTATGCCGAGTTCAACAATTTGAACTCCGTGAAGGATCTGATGGACGAGTATGTTTGCGGCATCCTCACCGAGCCCGTGCAGGGCGAGGGCGGCGTTCGTCCCGCTTCTCAGGAGTTTTTGCAGGGCCTGCGGGACCTGTGCGACGAGAAGGGCATCTTGCTGATGTTCGACGAGGTGCAGGTTGGCTCCGGCCGCACCGGCAAGCTGTTTGCCCATCAGAACTACGGCGTGGAGCCCGATACCTGCTCCATGGCCAAGGCGCTGGGCTCCGGCGTTCCCATCGGCGCGGTCTGCGCCCGTGGCGAAACCACCCAGACCCTCACTCCCGGTACCCACGGCTCCACCTTTGCCGGAGGCCCCCTGGCCTGCGCTCTGGCTGCCACCACGCTGGACGTGATGCTCAATGAGGGCGTCATCGACCACTGCGCAAAGGTGGGTGAATACTTCCGCCAGCAGATGCGGGACGTGATCGCCGCCAAGCATCCCACCGCCGTGAAGGAAATCCGTGGTCTCGGCCTGATTGACGGCATCGAGCTGAATCAGCCCTCCGGTCAGCCGGTGGTGGACCTGTGCTTCAAGGACAGCAACGTTCTGATCAACAACACCAACGGGAACGTGCTTCGTTTCGTGCCTCCCCTGATTGTCACCGAGGCGGAGATTGACATTGTAATCAAGGCCGTGGACGACGCCATGACCAAGCTGGGCTGGTAAAGCCCTTCCCCCGGCAGCCCCTCTTCTCCGCAGGCCGCTTTATCGGCGCGGGGAAGAGGTCAGCTCCGGTCTGTTAGCGCCCGAACCCCTGCATGAGTGGTTTTCGGAGAGAAAAGGGCGGCATGCCTGCAAATGTCGGTTATTTCATCGAAGAGAAGAACTCACCAATTACCGTAAAAGCATACCTCTGAACGAATACATTGGCGATCAACAGAAATCGAAATGAAAAGTGAAGAAAGGTTGGTAAAACGATGAGTGGAGAAAACAAGGTAAGAGAACCCAGAATGCCGAAACTGTGGGAGGCCCTGCTGACCATGCTGTTCCTGGTGATCGTTCTGGCGGTTGGCATTGTTGTCTACGGAGTGGACCCCCACGTTCCCATGTTCATCGGCGTGATCGGCGCCGCTCTGATGTCGCTGTATCTTGGCTACAAGTGGGAGGACATTGAAAAGTCCATGATGGACGGCATTTACAAAGCGTTGCAGTCCATTATTATTCTGGTCATCATCGGCATTCTGATCGGCGTGTGGATTGACTCGGGCGTTGTGCCCTCCATGATCTACTACGGTCTGATGGTTCTCAAGCCCAGCATCTTCTTTATCGCAGCACTGCTGATTTGCTCCGTCACCTCCCTGGCTACCGGCACCTCCTGGGGTACCATGGGTACCATGGGCGTGGCCCTGATGGGCATTGGCATGGGCCTTGGTATGGACCCCGGCATGACCGCGGGCGCGGTCATTTCCGGTGCATACTTCGGCGACAAGATGTCTCCCCTGTCCGACACCACGAACCTGGCCCCCGCCATGGCCGGCACCGACGTGATGACTCACGTCAAATTTATGATTCTGCCCACCGCCGTGGTCTACGTAGTCTGTCTTGTGGTATATGGCGTCCTGGGCTTTACCCAATATCACGGCGGCGAAGCCGATCTGAGCCAGGTGCAGATTCTCTCCGATGCACTGGGCGGACTGTTCCATGTCAGCCCGATTCTACTGCTGCCCCCCGTGATCGTCATTGTGGCGGTGGCCTGCAAGGTTCCCGCCATTCCCGGCATCACTCTGGGCATTCTTTCCGGCGCCATCTGCGGCCTGATTTTCCAGCCGGACTGCACCCTGGGCACCCTCTTTTCCTGCGGCATGGGCGGCTATGAGTGCAACACCGGCGTAGAGTCCATCGACAATCTGCTTACCAGCGGCGGCCTGATCAACATGATGTTCTCCGTCTCCATGACCATTATCGCCATGATGTTCGGCGGCATTATGGAGTATACGCACCAGTTGGAGGTCATTGTCAACAAGCTGAAAGCGCTTGCCAAAACTCCGGCCTCTCTGGTCACCCTCACCGAGGCCACCTGCATCATTTCCAACGCCACCATGCCCGAGCAGTACATCTCCATTGTGGTTCCCGGCCGGATGTATGCCGAGGAATACCGGAAGATGGGCATGCACCCCAAGGCACTGTCCAACGCTCTGGAGGGCGCGGGCACCGTTACCTCCGCTCTGATTCCGTGGAATACCTGCGGCGTGTTCATTGTGAGCACACTAGGCGTGGGTGTGGCCCAGTATGGCGTCTACTCCGTGTTTAACTGGCTGATGCCCATTGTCGTGGTCATCATGGCTTATATGGGCCTGACCACCTGCGATATGGACGGTGTCCGTCTTGCCACCAAAAAGCGGCGCGCCAAATTGGAAAAGGCCGCTAAGTAATTGAAACGAACAGTAGAGGAACAGAATTATGTCTGCAAACCAAATTCGCTATCCCCTGTTGGAGATTGATTTGGATAAATTGCAGGAGAATCTGGCAGCGCTCATCGAGCGCTGCCAGGATTCCTGTGTGGAGGTCGCCGGCGTTGTCAAGGGCGCCACGGCGCTTCCAAAAGTGGCGCGGGTATTTGCCCGCAGCGGCGTGCGATTTGTGGCCACCTCCCGCATCGATCAGCTCCGCGACCTGCGCGCCGCCGGAATTGACGCGCCGCTGATGCTGATTCGCGTTCCCATGCTCTCAGAGGCAGAGGACGCGGTGGCCCTGAGCGACGCCAGCCTGCAAAGCGAGATTACCGTGATCCGTGCCATGAACGCCGCGGCAAAACGGCAGGGTAAAATTCATCAGGTTTTGCTGATGATTGACCTTGGCGATTTGCGGGAGGGCTTTTGGGATGCGGAGGAAGTGGTGGATGCGGCTTTGGAAATCGAAAACAGCCTTAAAAATCTGCATCTGATCGGCGTGGGCGTCAACCTCAGCTGCTATGGCTCCGTAAAGCCCAACTCCAGAAATATGCAGGGGCTGGTTTCTCTGGCGGCGGACGTGGAAAAAGCCATCGGCCGCCCTCTGGAGTACGTCAGCGGCGGTGCGTCCACCTCCATGTACATGGTTCTGAACGGGACCATGCCCTGCCGCATGAATCTGCTCCGTCTGGGGGAAATTGTCCTCACCGGACAGATTTACGGGTGCAGCCCGGACTTTACCCACAAGGACGTATTTACCCTCAAAGCAGAGGTCGTGGAATGCCGGGACAAGCCCAGCTTCCCAGTGGGAGAGCTGACGGTGGACGCCTTCGGCAAAATTGCAAGCTACGAGGACCGGGGCATCCGGCGGCGGGCCCTGGTGGCCCTTGGCCGGGTGGATTACGGTGATTTTGCCGACATCAGGCCCCGACTTCCCGGGGTAGAAATTTTAGGTGCCTCTTCAGACCACACCATTTTGGATGTGGAGGATGTAAAGGACAAAATTAAGGTAGGCGACGTATTGGAATTTGACGTGGGCTACCCCTCCCTGGTGTATTTGACCAACACAAAAAGCGTGGAAATCGTCTATCTGGGCGGAGAGCCGCGTTAAGCTCCGCAATCATCTCCCTTGAATGCTCCGGCAGGGCCTCCATTTTCGGAGGCTCTGCCGATTTTTTGCAAAATTTGGCTGTCTGGTTGAATCGGAGTTGCAATTTACGGATGGAACTGGCAGCCTACCGAAACCGCACGCCTTGTGACAATGTCAAAAACATTGCCTGTTGAAAAAGCTCCTCAGTATTCTTAATCCACATTTATCCGCATTTTTATCAAAAATCTTTAAATATCCCTAACCAAAATACCTCAAAATCATCGCACAGCCTCCAAATTTTTAAAATAAAAAACCTGCAATTTATGCAGGTCACCAACTTTTTCGTTATTTGTTTAACGTTTATTTTTTTAAATCGCAATTTTCAGCATTATATATGGTGTTTCCTTGTAAAACCCACTGATATTGTTGTATTGACAATTAACATTTAAAAGCATATGATACATTTTGTTTTGATTTTTGAATATTAAATATTGTTTTGTAACGTTTTTACATGAAGCATGGTTGCTGCTTATTATCTTGTTTTAAAACTTTTACCAGTTTCTTAAACCCTGTTAATAACGGAGATTGATGCAATACCCGCTATTTTCATTTTGTTAAACGGCAACCCTTGCCTTCTTGGAAGCACTCTGGCAAAAAGTCTCCCCTTTTCCGCAAAGCAAAAAGAGCTTGACACTATAAACACAAAAAATATAACAACTTTGGCTATGGAGGACATGTTTATGAGAAATTTAAAGATTTCCAGAAAATTAACCCTTGGATTCGGAACCGTTTTTGCTCTGCTGATTATTTCAACCGTCATTTCCCTGTTTAGTCTGAATACCTTGTATTCGCAGATTACCCGATATCAGGACGATGCGCTTCCAAACACCGTAAATGTCTGGACGCTGCGCAGATATAACATATCCCTGCAACGGTATATGACGCTGACATTCCTGACTGACGATGCAACCAAGAAGCAAGAATATATGGACAAAATTGCATCCGAGCAGGCGGGACTTGACGCGGTGCTTGTGGATTTCAAGGCTGCCTCCGGTGCAAGCGAGGAAACCTTAGCGAGCCTTGATCAGATTATGGAAAAAAACGCGACCTACCAGCAGGTACTGCTTTCTTATGCAAAGCGCGGCACTGCCGATTCGTTAGAGCAGGGCAAACAACTATTGATTGACGAGTATATTCCCAACGCCTCACAAGTTGGGGATGTTGTAAACGAGGTCGCGGAAACCATCAACACCCGCATGAGTGAGCTTAACGCGCAGGCCGCGCGGACAAGAATGATTTCACTGGCTGTTCTTGCTGGCTCGGCGCTTTTTTCACTGTTTTTCTGCATTATTGTAACTGTTGCAATTACCAGATCGATTGCACGGCCTATAAAGGAAATTGAGGGCGTATACAAAGAGATCGAAAAAGGCAATATGCGCGCGCAGGTTACTTATAAGAGCAAGGATGAGCTTGGCCGTATGGCTGACAGCATTCGGAGTGCGAATGGAAAAATTCTGTCGTACATACAGGACATCGGAGCCAAGCTGGAACTTCTCGCGGATGGGGACATGAGAATACAGGTCGATTTGGACTATGAAGGTGATTTTGCGCCGATCAAGCAAAGCTTTGCATCAACCGCCGTATCCCTCAACAACGTGCTTTCCGCCATTAACGAGGCTTCAAATCAGGTTGACACAGGCGCAGGACAGGTTTCCAGCGGAGCGCAGGCTCTGGCGGCGGGAACAACGGAGCAGGCTGCAACCGTGGAAGAGTTGAACTCCTCTATCTCCAGCGTCTCTCAGTTGGCCGAAAGCAATGCCCTCAGCGTGAAAAAAGCCTCTGAATACGTTAGTCAGGTTGGTGAGAGTACCACAGTCAGCAACGAGTATATGCAGCGGCTTAACACCGTCATGAAAGAGATTGGTGACTCCTCCCAGCAGATTTCAAAGATTACAAAGCTGGTGGAAGACATCGCATTCCAGACAAACATTCTTTCCCTAAATGCCGCTGTCGAAGCCGCCCGTGCGGGAAGCGCCGGCAAGGGTTTCGCCGTTGTCGCCGACGAGGTTAGAAACCTCGCGGCCAAATCCGCCGAGGCCGCGCAGCAAACCGCCGACCTGATTGAAAAATCCGTATCCACGGTGGCAGAAGGCGAAAAGCTGGCAGCGGATACCCTTGCGCGTCTGGCCGACGTTTCCGGAAAAGCCGATTTGGTCGTGCAGGCAATGCAGGAAATAGAACGCGCTTCCTCTGAGCAGGCGGCCTCCATTGAGCAGGTCAGTGAGGGACTGACGCAGGTTTCCACCGTTGTTCAGACGAATGCGGCCACCGCGGAGGAAAGCTCCGCCTCCAGTGAGGAGCTGGCCGCGCAGGCACAGGCTTTGCAGCGCGAAATTGCAAAATTTAAGCTGGAGGAGGATGCCAGCGCCGCAAAGCTCCCCTCCTCCAATGAACCGGAGACGTGCACTGAGGCGGTCGAGACTGTTCCGGAATCCCGGACATTGATTACCGCAGGCACGGGAAAATATTAAACACCGTTTTTTGAAGCTGCACCACGGACCGTGGTGCAGTTTTCTGTACATTCATGGCTTTTTCAGGCACGGCGGTCGCGGATGGGCACGCCCATCACGGCACAACACAGCCTCATCAGAAGAGCGCAGCCCCTTTCGGCATTTCCAAATAAAAAGCACCCCTTAATTTCTGTTGAAATCAAGGGGTGCTTTTGTCTGCTTATAGAGCCTTCAAATCAAAAAAGCTTTATTTTCTGGGAGCTTTGATAGCGGCCTGCGCGGCGGCAAGGCGAGCGATGGGCACACGGAAGGGGGAGCAGGACACATAGTCCAACCCCACGTTGTGGCAGAACTCCACGGAGGTGGGGTCGCCGCCGTGCTCGCCGCAGATGCCAAGGTGCAGATTGGAGCGGGTCTGGCGGCCCAACTTCACGGCCATCTCTACCAGCTTGCCTACGCCCGTCTGATCCAGATGGGCAAACGGATCGGACTCGTAAATCTTCTTCTCGTAATAGGCGTTCAGGAACTTGCCCGCGTCGTCCCGGCTGAAGCCGAAGGTCATCTGGGTCAGGTCGTTGGTGCCGAAGGAGAAGAAGTCGGCCTCCTTGGCAACCTCGTCGGCGGTGAGAGCGGCCCGGGGGATCTCAATCATGGTGCCGACCTCGTATTTCATATCGACGCCGGACTCCTTGATGATCCTGTCGGCCACGGCCACTACGATCTCGCGGACGTATTTCAGCTCCTTCACCTCGCCGATCAGAGGAATCATGATGTTGGGGGTAATGCTGTACACGCCCTTCTTGGTGACGGCGATGGCGGCGTTGATGACAGCGGTGGTCTGCATCTCGGCAATCTCCGGATAGGAAACGGCCAGACGGCAGCCGCGATGGCCCATCATGGGGTTAAATTCATGGAGGCTCTCAATAACGTTTTTCAGCTTCTCCACGGTGATGCCCAGCTCCCCGGCAATCTCCTGAATGTCGGACTCCTTGGTGGGCAGGAACTCATGCAGAGGGGGATCCAGGAAGCGGATGATTACCGGGCAGCCCTCCATGGCTTCGTAAATGCCCTCAAAGTCGCTCTGCTGATAGGGCAGAAGCTGCGCAAGAGCCTTGCGGCGCTCCTCTTCCGTCTCAGCCACGATCATCTCCCGCATGGCCTTGATGCGCGCGCCCTCGAAGAACATATGCTCCGTGCGGCAAAGGCCAATGCCCTCCGCGCCAAAGCCGCGGCCCTGGGCAGCGTCTCTGGGCGTGTCGGCGTTGGTATAAACGCCCATCTGGCGGTATTCGTCGGCCCAGCCCATCAGGCGGCCGAAATAGCCGGAGTTGGGGTCGGCGGGGATGGTGCCCACGGCCTCGCCGTAGATATTGCCGGTAGAGCCGTCCAAAGAAATCCATGTTCCCTCGGAATAGGCCTTGCCGCCCAGCTCAAACTGCTTTTTCTCATAGCTCACCACGATTTCGCCGCAGCCGGACACGCAGCAGGTGCCCATGCCCCGGGCCACCACGGCGGCGTGAGAGGTCATGCCGCCCCGGACGGTGAGAATGCCCTGCGCAACCTGCATGCCCTCGATGTCCTCGGGAGAAGTCTCCAGCCGGACCAGAATGACCTTTTCGCCCCGGTCGGACCATTCCTTGGCGTCCTCGGCGGTGAAGACCACGCGGCCGCAGGCAGCGCCGGGAGAGGCGGCCAGACCCTTGCCGATGACGGCGGCCTTTTTCAGAGCCTCCGGGTCAAACTGGGGGTGCAAAAGCGCGTCCAGCTGCTTGGGGTCGACGCGCAAAACGGCTTCCTTCTCGGTAATCATGCCCTCGTCCACCAGATCCACGGCCACCTTCAGGGCGGCGGCGGCGGTGCGCTTGCCGTTACGGGTCTGGAGCATATAGAGCTTGCGGTCCTGAATGGTGAACTCCATATCCTGCATATCGCGGTAATGCGCTTCCAGCTTGTTGGCAATCTGGGCAAACTCCTCGTAAACCTCGGGCATCTCGTCTTTCAGCTTGCTGATGGGAGAGGGGGTACGCACACCAGCCACCACATCCTCGCCCTGGGCGTTGATGAGGTACTCGCCGAATAGGGCCTTTTCGCCGGTGGCGGGGTTACGGGTGAAGGCCACGCCGGTACCGGAGTTGTTGCCGGTGTTGCCGAAAACCATAGACTGGACGTTGACAGCGGTGCCCCAGTCGTAGGGAATCTCGTTCATCCGGCGATAGAAGTTGGCCCGGGGATTGTCCCAGGACCGGAACACGGCCTTCACGGACTCCATCAGCTGGACCTTGGGGTCCTGCGGGAAGTCCTCGCCCTTTTCCTTCTTGTAGAATTCCTTGAACTTAACGGACAGCGCCTTCATATCCTCGGCATCCAGCTCCAGATCCTCTGACACGCCCTTTTGGGCCTTCATCTCGTCAATGATTTCCTCGAAGCGCTTCTTGCTCAGCTCCATCACCACGTCGGAGAACATCTGGATGAACCGGCGATAGGAGTCGTACGCAAAGCGGGGATTGCCGGTCTTCTTGGCAAAGCCCTCCACGGCCACGTCGTTCAGGCCCAGATTCAAAATGGTGTCCATCATGCCGGGCATGGAGGCCCGGGCGCCGGAGCGGACGGAAACCAGCAGCGGGTCGCTGGGATCGCCGAATTTCTTGCCAGCGTACCCCTCCAGCCAGGCCATGCATTCCTCGATCTCAGCCTGAATGCCGGCGTTGATCTGGCGGCCGTCGGTATAATACTGGGTGCAGGCCTCAGTTGTGATGGTGAAGCCCTGAGGGACGGGCATCCCGGCCAGAGTCATCTCAGCCAGGTTCGCGCCCTTGCCGCCCAGCAGCTCGCGCATGTCCTTATTGCCCTCGGAAAATTTGTAGACATATTTTTTTGCCATGTGTTTTTCCTCCGTCTTAGAATTGCCCTGCGGCAGGGAAAGCCAGTAAACGATTGCCTCAAGAATTGAATAGATTCATTATATAGGGATATAGAGGAAAAGACAAGTCACAATTCAATCAGAGGACCAATGGAGCGCAAAATTTGCGGTGGAATTTTTGTGTAGTTTCTACAACTCCAAAGAAATACCGGCCCTAAGAATAGAACAGGTTGATTTATTTATATATTTGACATACAATAGAATAAACTGTAAAATAGGCAAAAATTACGAGGAGGGCCAACAAAATATGCCTTTTCACATCAATTTTACACCCGGAAACGGCTTTGACCCCAGCGGCTTCGGGGGCTTCGGCGGACCTCAGGGCAGCGGGAACGAGGCCACTCCCCCGCCGCCCAGACGGCCAAAAAAGGAACGTGCACCCCGCAAGTCCGTGGGCAACCGGTTTACGCGTGTGCTGCTCAATCTGCTGGTGACGCTGGTGGTTGGACTGGTTTACTTTTATGTGAATCTGCCCGCGCTGAACTTCCAAAGTCAGGAATTCTATGTGTTTTTATTCCTGCTGTGCGCGATATACTGCGGCTGCGCCGTGCTCACCTCCGGGTTTCAGGGAGACGGGGCCAAAGGCTACTTCCATTTTGTAAAAAAGCAGTGCACCATCCCCTTTTCTCTGGCGCTGGCCATGATTATCGTGACGGCGGTGGGCTCCCTCGCGGGCTGGGTGGTCATTCGCGCCAAGAGTTACAGCGAACTGCTTCCGATTGAGACGGGGGACTTTGCCCAGGATGTGGACGAGATCTCCTATGATCAGATTCCCATGCTGGATGCGGACTCCGCCGCGCTGCTGGGCAACCGAAAGCTTGGCGAACTGGCGGACATGGTTTCCCAGTTTGAGATTCTCAGCACCTATACCCAGATTAACTACCGGGGCCGCCCCGTCCGTGTTACCTCTCTGGCCTACGGCGATCTGATTAAATGGTTTACCAACCGGGCACAGGGTCTTCCGGCCTATATCATCATTGACATGGTGACGCAGGACGCGGATGTAATCCGGCTTCCCGAGGGGATGAAATACACCGTGGCGGAGCACTTCAACCGCAACCTTAACCGGCACCTGCGGTTCCAGTTCCCCACCATGATGTTCGACACGCCGGTGTTCGAGATTGACGAAGAGGGTGTTCCCTATTGGGTCAGCGCCCGCATCGTGAAAACCATCGGTTTGTTTGGCGGCGTGGATATCCATGGCGCGGTGCTTACCAACGCCATTACCGGCGAAAGCACGTATTACGAGGATGTTCCCACATGGGTGGACCGGGTGTACAACAGCGATCTGGTGATGCAGCAGTACGACTATTACGGAAGCTATCACAGCGGCTTTTTTAACTCCATCTTCGGGCAGCGCAACGTAACGCAGACCACCGACGGCTATAACTATATCGCCATCGGAGACGACGTATATATGTACACCGGCGTTACCTCTGTCACCTCCGACGAATCCATTATCGGCTTTTTACTGTGCAACCAGCGGACCAAGGAGACGCATTTCTACTCTATCGCTGGGGCCACGGAGTATTCCGCCCGGGGCTCCGCCCAGAGCAAGGTCCAGCAGATGAACTATAATGCAACTTTCCCCCTGCTTTTGAACATTGCCGAGCAGCCCACCTATTTCATGGCACTGAAGGGGGCGGACGGTCTGGTTAAAATGTACGCCATGGTCAACGTCCAGCAGTATCAGATCGTGGCCACCGGGTCCACTCTTGCGGAATGCGAAATCAACTACCGTACGGCTCTGGCGGACAACAAGCTGATTGACGGCAATCAGGCGGAGGTAGTCCCCTCCGATCAGCAGGAAATTTCAGGCGTTCTGGCGGAAATCCGTTCGGCGGTGATGGACGGAAACAGCTATTACTTCCTGCGTCTGGAGGGTGCGGACACGTTTTACGCTGTCAGCGCGGCGAAAAATCCTCTGGCGGTGATTCTCAACGTGGGCGACCGGGTGCGCGTCACCTATACCGCCGGCAGCGAGGGCAGCATCCTCACGGCGGGCAGCGTGACGGCGGAGGGCAAAGCCGCTGAGTCGATTCTGCCGCCCGCGCAGCCGGACCCTTCGGAACCTGATCCGGCCCAGACGGAGCAGACGCCCGCCGACGACGCGCAAGCCTCCGTTTAAGAAATTACTCGCATGTCCGGGACATGCACAGGGCTAACAAAAAGCGGGGGACGGTCGCATGACCGTCCCCCGCTTTTGCAGGTTGATATTTTACTTGTGCACGCAAAGCTTTTCGTCCGTATAGCTGAGATGGGCCGTGTCGCCGGATTTCAGCCCTCCGCTGAGCAGCTGCTCCGCCACGGCGTCCTCCACCTTGCTCTGAATGGCCCGGCGCAGAGGCCGCGCGCCATATTTGGGATCGAATCCCTCCTTGGCAAGGGCCTCCACCGCCGCGTCGTCGGCCTCCAGTTTCACACCCATGGCGGACATGCGCTTTTCGGTGGCCTTCAGCATCCGGCGGGCAATTTCGGTGATGTCCCCCTGTGTCAGGCGATGGAAGACAATGATGTCGTCAATCCGGTTCAAAAATTCGGGACGGAAGGTGCGCCGCAGCTCATCCAGCACCAGTTCGCGGGCCTTTTCATAGGCCCCCGCCTCATCGTTCACAGCCGCGCCGCTGTCAAAGCCCAGCCGGTTTCCCGCCGAGGTAATGCTTGATGCGCCCACGTTGCTGGTCATGACGATGACGGTGTTTTTAAAGTCCACGGTGCGACCCTGAGAATCGGTAATACGCCCGTCTTCAAGGATTTGCAAAAGGATATTCCACACATCCTCGTGGGCCTTTTCAATCTCGTCGAACAGCACCACGGAATAGGGCTTTCTGCGAACCTTTTCCGTCAGCTGGCCGCCCTCCTCGTGCCCCACATAGCCGGGGGGAGAGCCGATCAGGCGGGAGACGGTGTGCCGCTCCATATATTCGGACATATCAATGCGGATCATGGCCTTTTCGTCGCCGAACATGGACTCTGCCAGTGCCTTGCTCAGCTCAGTTTTGCCAACGCCCGTGGGGCCGAGGAACAGGAAGGAACCGATGGGCCGCTTGGGGTCCTTCAATCCTACCCGGCTCCGGCGGATGGCTCTTGCCACAGCCGCCACAGCCTCGCTCTGGCCCACCACCCGCTGGTGGAGTTCGTCCTCCATCCGCAGCAGTCGGGCGCCTTCGTCCTCCGTCAGGCGGGTGACGGGGATTCCCGTCCACTCCGCCACCACGGCGGCCACATCCTCCGCCCGCACGGGACGGTGAGAGGAATTGTTCCGACGGCGTTTGTCCCGCTCCATCTCCGCCTGCTCCTGATAATTTTTTTCGATATCCCGGAGCTGGGCGGCCTTTTCATAGTCCTGCGCTGCCACGGCGGCAGTTTTGTCCTTTTGCAGGGCCGCAATTTTCTCTTCCAGGCTTTTCAGCTCTTCGGAGGGTTCTTCTTCCTCCATCCGTACCCGGGAGGAGGCCTCGTCCATCAGGTCGATGGCTTTGTCGGGCAGGAATCGGTCGTTGATATACCGGGAGGACAGCTCCACCGCGGCGGAGAGGGCCTCGTCGGTAATTTTCAGCTTGTGGTGCTGCTCATACCGCTTGCGCAGACCCTTGAGAATTTCAAGACTGGCCTCCTGCGTAGGCTCACCCACCTGAACAGGCTGGAACCGCCGCTCCAAAGCCGCGTCCTTTTCAATATACTGGCGGTACTCATTCAGGGTGGTAGCGCCAAGGCAGCGGATTTCACCGCGGCCCAGCGCAGGCTTGATAATGTTGGCCGCGTCCACTGCACCCTCGGCGCTGCCAGCGCCCACAATGGTGTGCAGCTCGTCGATGAAGAGGATGACGTCGCCGTCCCGTTTCACCTCGTCCAGCGCCTTTTTGATGCGCTCTTCAAACTCGCCCCGGTATTTGGTTCCGGCCACCATGCCGGAGAGGTCCAGCGACAGGACCCGCTTATCCAGCAGCTCGTCGGGTACGTCACCCAGCGCAATTTTCCGGGCCAGCCCCTCGGCGATGGCAGTTTTGCCAACGCCCGGCTCGCCGATCAGGACGGGGTTGTTCTTGGTCCGGCGGGACAGTATTTGAATCACTCTTTGAATCTCCGCGTCCCTGCCGATCACCGGGTCCAGCTTTCCGGCCCGGGCATTTGCGGTCAGGTCCCGGGTAAACTCCCGCAGGGTTTTATCCTGATTTTCGTCACGGACGCCTCCGGCAGGCCGGGTTCCCTCCCGGCCCTGTGCCCGGGGAGCCTCGTTCATCTTCTGCATCAGGGCGGTATAAAGCTGCTTTGCGTCCAGCCCGGCGGTTCGCAGGATACGCACCGCCATGTTGTTTCCTTCCCGCAGAAGGCCGGCCAGCAAATGGGCGGTACCCACGAAGTTATAGCCGCCTCTGGCTGCATCCTCCACGGCCAGCTCCACCACCCGCTTAGCGCGGGGGGTAAGTCCCTGGGCGGGGTTGCCGCCGGGCAGCCCCGCGCCCACGCTCTTTTTGATAATCTCCACAATTATGCCGTCCGTCAGTCCGGCGGTTTCCAACACACCGTGGGCCGTGCCATTGGGTTCTCTTAAAAGGCCCAGCAGGAGATGCTCGGTTCCCACATAGCCGTGGCCCAGCTCGCCTGCCGCTTCCTGTCCCAGCCGCAGAGCCTCTTCGGCTCTGGGGCTGAATCTCGTCTCATTCATTGTTTTTCTCCCCTTTCAAAGGAACGTCCTTGTTATTCCGCCTTGGGCGGCGCCTGATCCTTGGCAGGCTCATGGTCCTGCGGTTTTTCCTGTTCCAGCCCCCGAATCTGGTCCCGGAGCTGGGCGGCCTTTTCAAAGTCCTCCCGCAGCACGGCGGCTCTCTGCTCCAGACGCAGGGCGTTCAACTGGCGCATTTTTGCAAAATACGCCTGCTCCTTTTCCTCTACCAGCGGCTTTTCCCGAACCTCCTGCTGCTGTGCGGGAGCTGCGCCCAGCGCGGGCATTTGACGGAAGAAATCGTCAAAAATATCCTCCCCGAAAAGGGACGGTCCCAGCAGCGAGGACCGGGGACTGAAGAAGCTGTCCAGCAGTCCGCCGCCGAAAAAGCTCTGCATCATTCTGCGGTTATGCGCCGCCACGGCCTGGGTATAGCCCAGCTTTTCGGCGCACTCGCTGCAAAGATGCACCTTTTCCACTTGCCCGTTCACGTTGCTTTCATAAACGAAGTTGACTTCATTCTTTCCACAATGTTCGCATTTCATAATTGTTTCCTCCTCAAGTCTATATAAATTATCATTAAAAACAGTTTGTACTGTGCGCCGACCTTACATCCCGGCGCTAGGATGAAAAAAATCACTCCACCTGATGAATCAAAACCTGCTTCATCATATCAGCCCGGATAGAATCCCGCGCTTCTCGGGGCACGGCCCCCAGCGCCCGGTCGTCCATACAGATCAGCAGCGTTTCGCCCACCCCGGCCTCCAGTGCTCCGGAGGACACCAGATTGCTCAAAATCGCCCTTGCCGAGGGAAAATCCAGCCGGTCGCCCACGGAATTAATCACATGCATCAGCAGCGTCTGCCGGTCCATCCGCACCCGGGTAATCCGGATATAGCCGTTGCCCCCCCGGCGGCTTTCCACAATGTAGCCGTGCTCGGGAGAAAACCGGGTACTCATTACGTAGTTGATCTGGCTTGGCACGCAGTTAAACCGCTGGGCCAGATCGCTTCTCTGCACCTCCAGCACTCCGCCGTCGGCCTCATTCAGGCTCTCTTGCAGGAAGCTTGCTATCAAATCGGAAATGCCCACTGAATCCGCCTCTTTCTCTTACGTTCATTTTTGCATAACGCTTTATATAAAGTTTGACTTTGACTTTCTTTAACCTTTGTTTGATACGTAGTATAGCACCGTCAGCAAAAATGTCAAGGGGAATTTTTGACTTTCTTTGACCAAATTGAAAAGAAATTGTGAACATCGGCCAATCTCCCTCAAAAGTTACGAAAAACGCAGTTATACATGACAAACCGCCTAAATTTCCAATATATTTTTTGCAAAAACGCTTGCTTTTTTTTTAACATGTGCTACAATGAGCTTACTAATTTTATGGAGGTGCTTTTCCATGGCTTACAAGATTACTTCTGCCTGCGTAAGCTGCGGCTCCTGCGCGGATGTTTGCCCCGCCGGTGCTATCAGCCAGGGTGATGATTCCTATGTGATCGATGCCGGTGCTTGCCTGGACTGCGGTGCTTGCAGCGATACCTGCCCCAGCAGCGCCATCGTTCCCGGCGAATAAAGGAATTCGTACATAAAAGCACCGCAGAAAATCTGCGGTGCTTTTATTATGCCCAATCGCACGCCTTGCGTGATCCGGTGCTTTGCCGTATAATAGGAGCACATCAGTCGGAAAGGGGGCGCGCGCGGTGGAGCAATGGGACAGCCTGTGCCCCGGGGGCCTGCGCTTTTGCTGGGACGAGTACGCCCACAAGCCCGGCACCGACAGCTTTCTGCTGGGGAGCTTTCCTCCGCTGCGTCCCGGCTTACGGGTATGCGATTTGGGCAGCGGAACGGGGCTTTTGGGCCTGCTTTTGCTTCAACGGCAGCCGAATCTTCATATCACCGGCGTTGAAATTCAGCCCCACGCCGCTGCGCTTTCGGACTCAGCGGTCGCGGAAAATAACCTTGGGGACCGCCTGCGAACCCTGCGGGGCGATATTCGGCAGATTCGGGCGCTTTTACCCGCCGGGCGCTTTGATTTGTGCGTCTCGAATCCCCCCTATTTTTTGGACGGCGGCGGCGCAACCACTCCAGTCCCTTCAAGGAGGACCGCCCGCAGCGAGACGGACTGCACCCTTTCGGACCTGTGCCGCGCAGCAGCGCACCTGCTGCGTTGGAGCGGCGCTTTTTGTCTGGTACACCGCCCGGAGCGGCTATGCGATATTATCTGCACCCTGCGGGAAAACGGGCTGGAGCCAAAGCGAATGCAGTTGGTGGAATTCCGTCCGGGAGCCGCACCGTCTCTTTTGCTGGTGGAGGCCCGCCGGGGCGGAAAGCCCGGCCTTTCCATTGAGCCGCCCCTGTGCCTGACGGATGCGTCCGGCGGACCCTCTGCGGAATATGCCGCCGCCTATTTCCGAACACCTGAACAAAAGGAGAACACGCCATGAGCGGAACGCTGTATCTGGTCGCCACGCCCATCGGGAATCTGGGCGACTTTTCTCCCCGGGCGGTGGAGACGCTGAAAACGGTGGATTTCATTGCCGCCGAGGACACCCGCGTCTCTGTAAAGCTGCTGAATCACTTTGAAATCAAGCGCCCGATGGTGAGCTATCACGCCCACAGTCACGTTTCCGCCGGGCAGTCCATTTTAAACCGCCTGCTGGCGGGAGAAAGCTGCGCCTTGGTGACGGACGCGGGCACGCCCGCCGTCTCCGACCCCGGAGAGGAGCTGGTGCGCCTTTGCGCAGAGCAGGGCGTGGAGATTCTGGCCATCCCCGGCTGCTGCGCGGCGGTGAACGCGCTGGCAGTGAGCGGTCTTCCCACGGGGCGGTTTACCTTCGAGGGCTTTCTTTCCACCAACAAAAAGGAGCGGCGGGAGCATCTTTCCTCCCTGCAAAACGAACGCCGCACCATGCTGTTCCACGAGGCACCCCACAAGTTGCGCACCACGTTGGACGATTTGTGCGCCTTTTTCGGCCCGGAGCGGAAAATTGCCCTGTGCCGGGAGCTGACCAAGCTCCATGAAGAGACGATGCGCTGCACGCTGGGAGAAGCCGTGGCTTATTACCGGGAGAACAGCCCCCGTGGAGAATACGTCCTGGTGCTGGAGGGAACCACTCCCTCGGAAGAAGCGGAAATCACGCCGGAGGAGGGCGTCCGTCAGGTATTGGAGCTGAAAAGCCGGGGCCTGCGGATGAAGGACGCCGTGCGGCAGGTGGCCGAGGCCACAGGCCTTTCCCGGAACGAGCTGTACAGCGCCGCCGTGGCCGCCGAAGTGGAGGAGAATTAAGTCCGCAGTTCCCTGCCGCACCTCTGCGGCAGCGTTCCGCCCAAAAAGCAGAATCAATATAAAATGCCGCGCCAGAGGGAAAATCCCTCCGGCGCGGTTGTTTTTATAAAGTTTCCGCCAGCTTCGTTGTTCTCTCTCTGCGCCGCGGTACAGGGTGCAAACCCTAGGCAAAGGAAATGATATACCCGCTCAGAACCGGGGCAGCTTGGAAACCACGTCCGCGCAGCGGGGGCAGAGGGTGGGATGGTCGGGATTCTCTCCCACCTTGGCAGACTGCATCCAGCACCGCTCGCACTTGGCGCCGGCGGCCCTGCCCACCTCCACAGTGAGGCCGGGGAAATTGGTTCCCTTACCCACGGTGGCTTCCGCCGAAGGCTCCGCCGTGGTGATGCTGCAATCCGAGACGATGAACACCTCGGCGAGGCTCACGCCCACAGTCGCCATCAGCGCCTGCGCCGCCGCGTCGTCGTCTGCGTGGAGGGAAACGCGGGCCTCCAGCGCCTTGCCGATTTTCTTGTCGGCACGGGCAGTTTCCAAAACCGCGTTTACATCGTCCCGTAAACGGACAATCGTCTCCCAACGCTCCATAGCCTTTTCGCCCAGCGCATAGTCCGCAAAGGGTTTGTTCATCTCGTTGAGCAGCACGTTGCGCCCGTCATCCCCAGCCCGATGGGTCATGGCCTGCCAGATTTCATCGCAGGTAAAGACCAGAACGGGGGCCATCAGCTTGGTCATAGTATCCAGAATCAGGAACAGGGCGGTCTGTGCACTGCGGCGGCGCTTGCCGTCCGCTTCTTCGCAGTACAGCCGGTCCTTAATGATGTCCAGATAGAAGTTGGACATCTCCACCACGCAGAAGTCATTCACCGCATGGGTCACTACGAAAAATTCATAGTCGTCATAGGCTTTCAGGCATTTTTCCGTCAGTGCGTTGAGCCGGGTGACGGCCCAGCGGTCCAGCTCCTCCATCTCATTGGCGGGAACCAGGTCATCGGGATTAAACCCATCCAGATTGCCAAGGCAGTACCTGGCGGTGTTGCGGAATTTCAGATAGTTCTGGCTGAGCTGCTTGAAGATTCTGTCCGAGCCGCTCACATCGGAGTGATAGTCCGCGGAAGCCGCCCACAGGCGCAGCAGGTCTGCGCCGTACTGGTCGAAAATCTCGGCGGGGTCCATGCCGTTGCCAGCGGACTTGTGCATGGCCTTGCCCTGCTCATCCACAGTCCAGCCGTGGGTGACGCACTCCTTAAACGGTGCACCCTTGCCGAAAGCGCCCACAGCGGTCAGCAAGGAAGACTGGAACCAGCCGCGGTATTGATCCAACCCCTCCATATAGACGGTGGCGGGCCAGAAGCCCTGATCCTTTTTCATGGAGGCATAGTGGGTGGAACCGGAATCAAACCAGCCGTCCAGCGTATCCTCTTCCTTGGTAAATCCAGCTTTTGCGCCGCAGTGCGGGCAGGCAAAGTCATGGGGCAGAATGTCCTCCGCCTCCTTGGCAAACCAAACGTTGGACCCCTCCTGCGCAAAGAGCTTGGAGATGGCGTCAATGGACGCGTCTGTGACGACAGGCTTTCCGCAGTCCTTGCAGTATACCACGGGAATGGGCAGGCCCCACTTGCGCTGGCGGGAAATACACCAGTCGTTGCGCTCCCGAATCATGGACTTCATGCGCTCCTTGCCCCACGCGGGCACCCAGCGCACGTCCTCGCAGGCGTCGCAGGCCTCCTCTTTGAACGAATCCACAGAGCAGAACCATTGTGGCGTCGCCCGAAAAATAATGGCTCCCTTGCAGCGCCAGCAATGAGGATAGCTGTGCACGATATCCTCCCGGGCAAACAGCGCGCCGCTCTCCTTCATGTCCGCCAGAATCACGGGGTTGGATTCGTCGGTCTTCATCCCGGCATACTTTCCGGCATAGTCGGTGTGGAGGCCCTGATCGTCCACGGGCACCACCATGTCCATACCGTACCGGCGGCAGGTGTCATAGTCGTCAGCGCCAAAGCCGGGGGCGGTGTGGACGCAGCCGGTGCCGGAATCCATGGTAACGTAGTCCGCCAGCAGCAGGCGGCTGGTTTTATCAAGGAAGGGATGCTTTGCCAGCATGTTTTCAAAGAACGCGCCGGGATGGGTTTCCACGATTTCATATTCGTCAAAGCCGCCCAGCTTCATGACCTTCTCCGCCAGTGCTTCGGCCATGATATACACCTCGCCGTTGGGGGCCTTTGCCAGCGCATAGCTCTCCTCGGGGTGCAGGGCGATGGCAAGGTTTCCCGGCAGGGTCCAGATGGTGGTGGTCCAGATGACAAAAAACAGCTTGCTGTGGTCGAAGTTGCCCAGCTTCCCGCCATCATCAAGCATGGGGAATTTCACATACACGGTGGTACAGGGATCATCCTGATACTCAATCTCCGCCTCAGCCAGAGCCGTTTCGTCGTGGGGGCACCAATACACGGGCTTGAGCCCCTTGTAAATATGGCCATTTTTGTACATCTCGCCAAAAACCTTGACTTCTTCGGCTTCAAAGCCGGGGTCCATGGTCTTGTAGGGATGCTCCCAATCGCCGATGACGCCCATGCGTTTAAAGCCGTCCATCTGCACGTCGATATAGTGCTGGGCAAAATCGTGGCAAGCGGAACGGAATTCCGGCACGCTCATGGATTTGCGGTCCAGCTTATTCTTTTTAATAATGGCAGATTCGATAGGCATACCGTGGTTATCCCAGCCGGGGATATAGGGCGTATAATACCCCCGCATGGCATAGGACCGGGTGATAAAGTCCTTAATGGACTTGTTCAGGGCGTGGCCCATATGCAGGTCGCCGTTGGAGAACGGAGGGCCGTCGTGGAGGTTGAACAGGGGCTTACCCTCGTTCTTTTTCAAAAGCGCGTTATAAAGGTCCATATCCTCCCAGCGCTTGAGCATCTCCGGCTCCCGCTTGGGCAGCCCCGCCCGCATGGGGAAGTCGGTCTTGGGCAGATTGATCGTCTTGTTATAGTCCATAAGTGTTCGGTTCCTCTCAAATAGATTGATGGGCGTTTCGGCCCTCGGAATTGATTCATAAAGTAAACGGTTCAGCGCCCTTCGGCGGACGCACCCGGCAGCGGGTAAAATTTATGCCGCGCAATTCAGCGTCACAACGTCGTCTTCCTTTGACGCAAGAAACGGGGTCTTTTCTTCAAAGGTAACCACTGTTGGAAATTCTATCCGATACCCCAAAGTCTCGCCATAGCCCAGAATGCTGGCCATCACCTTCCCGTCCCTGACAAACAGAAGGTTCACCATGCCCTCGCTGACGTTGTTTTCCTGAATGTCGGGACTGTCAAAGCCAATTATCTCCGCGATTTCCTCCCTGCCGGTGTAAGGGCCGATGGCGTACACACGGTCCCACTCAAAGGGAATCGTCTCGTTCAGCGTGACCGTTTGCCCGTCCTCCACGGCGGCAAGCGCGGCATTTACCTGACGGTTGTGAAAAGCAACTGCCGGGTTTCCCACCACGGCATAGCCCACCGCGCACAGGGCAAGCACCGCTAACACAAGAATTGCTGCTTTTTTCCGGCGCAACGCGTTCCCCCCTTCAGTCAAAACAAAAAACGCCCTGTCTCTTAAAGAGACAGAAGCGTTTAAACTACTTCTGCGGTACCACTCTCGTTGCTCCTCCCTTGCGGGAAAAAGCCGCTCACAGCCTGCATGCACAGGCCGACGGGTAACGCCGTCACACGTCCTCACTTACTCGCGTCGTCTTTCAGCAGGAGGCTCCAAGGTGATTTTCAGGTCCCATCCGCCATCGGCCCTTCCACCAAACTGGGCCGCTCTCTGTGCAGGGGCTGGGTCTTACTCGTCCTTATCCACGCCAACTATTCAATTTTTCAACACTATTATACCCGCCGCCGCCGATTTGTCAAGTCGGAAATTTCCCGGAGGGCGGCCCGGTTTTCTCGAATGCAAGGCCAAAGGGCCTGCTGCCCGCAATTGACAGGCAGCAAGCCCTCGGCAATCAGGAGCGCAAAGCGCCCCTCTATCACTGATATCGATAGTGCTTTCCCGTGTACTCGTCCACGCAGGACAAAAACATCTCCCGACTGCGAAATTCAATGGGCCGGAAGCCCTCCGCCTCGTGGAAGGAGACAATGCGGTTCACGGTGTCTACCCATACGCGCCAGAGCCCGGCATTTCTTGTGGCTTCCATTCAGAAAGCTCCCTTCTTCTTATCTGCGGCCTCCGCCGCTCCGCACACAGTTTCCCGGCGGAGTTCCCTATCCGCCGTCTTCTTGTCTTATATGACGGTTCTCAGAGGCAAAAAGTTTCAGCTTTGCGCCTCTTTTTCCGTCCTTTCTTTTTCCAGCAGCCCAATACCCTGGTCCACCTGCGTCAAAAAGTTCTGCCAGGCGTCCTCGTTTTCCACGTAATACTTGGGGCAGTTCTTTCCCGATACGTCGTAATGGCGCAGAACATCCTTGGAGGTCAGTCCGAACGCGTCGCACAAAAACGCCGTCAGCTCCGCCACCCGGTCATAGGTTACAGGAAGAAACTCTCCCGTTTCGTCGGGATGGCAGACCTCAATGGAAAGGGTATCCGCGTTGCGGGCATTGGAGGCATAGGCCCACTCCGTCATGGGGATGCACTGGAGTACCTCCCCCTCCAGCCCCACAACAAAGTGGGCGCTGGCGTAAAGCTCCAGATGTCCGTCCTCAAGGCCCTCAAAATAGCTACGGTTGGCTTCCGCCGAGGTGCCGGGATTGCCCACGTAGTGGATGACGATGGCCTTCACCTGTTCGAGCTCCGTGCCGGGACGGGACCATGGATTCACCGTCAAAAACTCCTGTGTCACATAGTCCGGCAGCACCACCTCCGCCGCCGAAACACCGGCATGAATCTTTCCCCAAATCCAAACGCCGGCGGCGGCGATCACAAGGACCGCCGCCAGGCACAGCGCAAAGAACCGCGGATTCAGGCGCCTTCTTTTTTCTCTGTAAGCCATGTGCTCTCCGCTCCCGCGTCTTAGCCGACGTAAACCGCCGTGGGTCCGTCGGCTCCGCCGATGATGGCCGCATCTCCCTCCGGCGTCAGCGTATCCGGTATGGGAGTTTCCTGGCTCTCTTCGGCATAGGTGTTTTGGTAGGACGCCTCTTTCACGTACTCGTTGTAGTCTTCATCATAGTAGTTCTGATATGTGGACAGACGCTCCGTATCCACACCCGCTTTTTCCAGCGCCGCCAGAAGGTAGGTATAGTCCTTGGAAAACTGCACGTCCTCGGAGTAGCTGCTGTTATAATAGTTTCCATTGCCGGCGTCTTCCTGCGCACGGTAATAGAACGACAGGTTTGTGGAATACGTATTGGCCGACCAGCCCTTGGAATCAAAAATATAAGCTCCGGTGTGGCCCGCTTCAATGTCCTTTTCCAGCGCCGCCAGAATTTCCCGGGCGGTATCGCCCTCAAAGGTCAGCGTACGGTTTTCGCTGTCAAGATACATATCCACCGTCACGAGGCGGCCCGGCTCGAACCGCTCCTTCATATACGCCTGCCATACCTCCGGATCCCGCGCAAGCTCGGTCAGTTGCTCCGCCAGCGCGGCATGTGCCTCAATCTCCGAGGGCAAGATGGTAAAGCTGTAATGCCTGTGCAGATGCGCGCCGCTTTTCAGGGTATAGTCCAGCCCTATGCTTCCGTAAAGCGCGTCCTCGTCCCAATCGTTGTCTTTGGGACGCTCCTCCACCAGCATTTGATGCAGCGTCAAAAAGCGCTCGATCATCTCCGGGTCCTCGCTGTCGCCATAAATGGAGTCCTGCCCGTAAAGTCGGAATTCCAGCGACTGTATTTCCTCCGCCGTAGGAACGCGCCGTTCAACACCCGGAATATCCAGTTCAAGCGCCACGCACACCAGAATCAGGACGGCGACCAAAACTGCGCCTCCTTTCCAGCTCCGTTTCAGGATGTGGAAGGATTTTTGTAGCAGCATCTCCGCCGCAAAATAGCCCACCAGACCCAAACCGGCCATGCAGATCACAAGCGCCACGGGAGATTGCTCTGTCTGCCCAAACGCATCCCACAAAATAATGTAGAGGAGCTGTCCCAGGCTCAATGCGGCGCACACGCCCACACCGTACCGGAAAACGGGCTTTGCCCAGCTCATGGCCACGGTGTCCCCGGCGGACTCGCTGTGGCGGCGCCTGTAAATCAGCAGGGCCACAACCGTCATGACCACGCCTACCAGCGCATAAACCCCCACGGTGCCAAGACCGTTTTGCAAAAAGCGCCAATATTCCTCGCTGCCGCGAGAATAGCCCCACCGGTTCCAGCTTAGCTGGGCCAGCTTGTTAATCGGTGTAAGCCAGACCACCAATGCGGGATCGTCGGGATTCGTCCAGCCGTACAACAGAAGCTGGCACAGCAACCAAATCAGGTTCGTCATCCCGTAAACCAGGCAGTTAAACACCCCGTAAAACACAGGGATGGCCAGCATCTGCCCTGCAAGCGCGGCGCAAAGCACGGCGAAGCTGTAAAAGAACAGCATCTGCCCCGTGGTATACAGGAACCACAGGCCAATGACCCACAGCTCCCCAAGTCCGGCAGTGCTCCAAATCAGAGCCGTCAGCAGCGCCGTGATGGCATGGGTTCCAATAAACACCGCCGCACCGGCCAGATAGTGCGTCAGAAACAGGCCCTCTCTCCGGGTGGGCAGCGCGTGGACAAAGCCCACGGCCCGGGTTCCCGTGAAATAGGAAAACAGTGTCATCGCAAATAGGCATCCGAAGCCCACGCTCATGACCAGCGCTGCGCCGGTGGCCATACTGGCCACCCCACTCATGGCATACGCCTGCATATCCGTCGCGTTCCCCCAGCCATTTTGGCCAAACAGCTCTAAAAACTGGAATGCGGGAACCATCAGAAGCCACATCACCAGATACAGCGCCCAAAGAGGCCAAAACCGCACCAGATCGTTGCGAAACAGGGCGGGGCTGAACAGTCCCTTAGAGGACAATGTCTTTGACTGCATAGTTCGCACCTCCCAATTCGTAAATGAAAATCTCCTCCAGCGTCAGCGGCACAGCGTCCACCAGCACGGGGTTGTATTGCGCCAGCAGTGCCTCCGCCTCCGTGGCGTTCATCCGCAGGATCAACGTATGAATCCGCCCAAGGCGGGAGGCGTGGAGCGCCGGAATCCCGGAGGGAACCTCCGTCACTTCTTCGGGGAACACCACCTGAAGCTTCACCATGTTGTCCTGAAGCTGCTCCAAAGACCGCTCCAGCAGCACCTTTCCGTGGTCCAGAATGCCCACATGGTCGCACACATCCTCCAGCTCCCGCAGGTTGTGGCTGGAAACCAGCACCGTGGTGCCCCGCTCCGCCACATCGTCCAGCACCAGCGACCACACCTGCCGGCGCATCACCGGGTCCAGACCATCCACCGGTTCATCTAATAAAAGGTAGTCGGGCATGCAGCTCATGGTCAGCCAGAAGGCCGCCTGCTTCTGCATTCCCTTGGACAGGTGCCGGATGGCCTTGCGGGGGTCGATGGGGAACGCGTCCTCCAGCTTTTTATACCGCTCCATGGAAAACGTGGGGTAAATCCCCCGGTAGAGCTTCATCATGTCCTGTGTGCTGGCCTGCAAAAAATAGTGCCAGTCATCCGGAATGGAACCGATCCGTGCTTTCAGCGCCGGATTTTCCCACACAGGCTCCCCCTGAATATTCACCGCACCCTCGTCTGTGCGGTACACGCCGTTGAGACACCGCAGCAGCGTGGACTTGCCCGCGCCGTTGGGTCCCACCAGCCCGTATACAGCCCCGGTGGGCACCGTCAGGGTAATACCGTCCAGAGCGGCAAACCCGTCGAATTTTTTTACCGCATTTTGAATTTCAATCATGTCGTTTCTCCCTCCTTCAACAGCGCCTCAAGCTCCGCCGGGGTCACACCCAGCACCCGCAGCTCCCGCAAAAGCTGGCGCGCCTTGTCTTTCAGCAGCTCCCGTCGGGCGGCGTCTGCGTTTCCCCTCTCCCCGGCAAAGCTCCCCTTACCCGGCACGGAATAGATATATCCTTCCGTCTCCAGATCGTTGTAGGCCCGCTGAATCGTGTTGGGATTGATGCTAAGCCGGGTCGCCAGCACCCGCACCGACGGCAGCTTTTCCCCCGCCGCCAGCGCACCGGTGACGATCAGCTTTCGCAGCTCATCTTTAATCTGCTCGTAGATGGGCCGCGAATCCCGGTAATTCAGGCTGATCATCTTTCCACCTCCGTTTTGTACGCCGGTTGCCCGGCATTACTGTATTATCCGTATTAGTACAGTTAAGATATCACGTTCGCTTTCCTCTGTCAAGATATTTTTGAAACCCTTTTGGCCTGGCCTGCGGAAAAGCGGAAGATTCTACGTAAAAATAAAAAGTTGAATGTTCTGCAAAGAAATTTCAAAGAAAAGCCAAAGACGCTTTGGTATAATTAATCTTAACCAACGCGTCTATTCAAACGAATCTTATATAATATTTACAATGCGGCTTGTCTGCGCGGCCCCGTATGATGATCAATTAAAATCTGGGAGGAAAAAATCATGACGAAACTGGATTGTTGGCTGCCACAAAAAGAGATGTTCGGCAGATTCTCGCTGGACTCCATCACCGGGGAGGGCGATTCCCTGCACATCGTTGTTTCCAACGAGGTGTTTGAATTCTCCATCCGCTTTGCCTCCGGCGTGGGCGCTTATTCCGTGGCGGAGCTTTCCCGGTGCGCCCCGCGGCTGGAAGCTCTGGGTGCCGAGTACGAGGTGCTGATGCGGGGAAACACGTTTTTCAAACTGACCGGCGACCCCTATCAGGAGACGCTGGGGAAAGAACACGACGTACATTATATCATTGCCGGAACCAACGCCATGGTGGACATTCTCTCCACCGCTTGCCCTTCCGTTTCGCTGACAAAATCCAAGCTACGGTAGCTTGTTCCCGGGAAAACCGCGCCCTGTGGGGCGCCGGTTTTCCCGGATTTTTTTATTGCGGCTCCTCTGCGTCGGCCACCTCCTGATTGTGGCGGATGCGGTCCACCAGCTCGCGGGTCAGACGGTGGGGCTCCACCTGAAGCTCCGTCCGCAGTTGGCGGCACAGCCGCTCATAGGTAATCAGGGCGCCACTCTTGTTTCCGGAGAGATATTGCGCCCGAATTAGCAGGCGATAGGCCTCCTCGTCGGCAAAGTCACTTTTCACCGCCTCGGAAAGCACCTGCTCCGCCTCGTCGGGGCGGTGCTGGCGCATGCACACCGTTCCGTAGTCCCGCAGTGCCGTGAACACAAATCGCTCCAGCGATTCCCTTTGTATCAGGGCGTTTTCCGGCAAATCATCCCCGTCCAGCACCTCGCCCCGGACCAGGCCGGCCGCCTGCGCAAAGTAACGTCCCGCAGCGTACAGATTGCCCGCTGCCAGATACTGCCGCGCCTGTCGGCAAAACTCCTGAAACAGCGCCGCGTCCACCGTCACCAGCTCCCGGTCCAGTCCGCACAGGCCCCGCTTATAGACCACGGCGTTTTTCTCCCCCAGATAGGCCCGAAGCTGATAGAGGGTGAAGTAGAAGCTGTTCATGGCCGCCTTTTCCTCCCAGTCCGGCCAGATTTCACCCAGCAGCTTGTGAATGCTCACCGGTTCGGGATACAGCGCCAAAATCCGCAAAAGCTGCGCCGCCCGGGCGGAGGGACAGGCCTCTGCCGTCTCGCCCCGGCGGCGAACGGACAGGCTTCCTAAAATCTGAATTTCCAGCGGCGTGTGCAGGCGGCTCTCCAAAATGGGCGCTGCTGCTGCGGTTGCCTCGGCGGCGGTGTTGCAGGCTTCCAACTGCAAAAAGTAGCTTCGATCCCTTTCGGAGGGACGGAAGCTCCCGGCCACCCGGCAGATCGTCTCAGGCTTTGCGAAGTTATAGTGATAGATACCGGCCTCCCTGCCGCCCTCGGCAAGCTGCTCCATACAGCGTTCAAAGCGGGTTGTCTCTCCTCCGGACCGGTAAATCTGGGCTTTTAAAAAGAGGGTGGATAGCTGATAAAAGCGATACTTCCTCTTTCCGCAAAGCCCCATGCTCTCGTCCGCCAAAGCGTCCGCCTGTTCCATGCGGCCCCGCTCAGCGGCAATGTTGCCGGACACCAGAAGCGCCCGGACCAGATAGGAATTTCGCCCCGCGCGGCGGGCGTAGTCCACAGCCTTGTCCGCCGTCTCCTGTGCCAGATCCGGGTCGCCCTTAAGAAAATAGTGATAGCTCTGGCCGATGAGGTAATAGGCCCAAAGGTGCTCGTTGCGCACGTTGAGAATGTTGGAGGAAACCCGTGCTGTCTCCAGAATCACCTGCTCCGCCTTTTGAAACCGCCCAAGGCAGTCCAGCGCATAGGCGTGCACCATGTTGATATAGACGCTGTATCCGTAGGCGCCGATTTCATCGGCGATTCTGGCGGCCCGTTCGCAGCAGTCACGCGCCTGCGCATAGCGCCCGCTCTCGATATAGCACAAAAACGCCACGGTCTGATACAGGCACATTTTGAGGGGCTTTTGCACCTCGGCGGACTCCACCAGCTCCAGCGCTTCGTCCAGAATGGTTTTCAGCCCGTTTTCATACCGGCAGTCCTTGTAGGTCAGAATCGTCACAAAACAGGCCCACAAGCGCAAATTGTCATTTTCCCGGATAAGGGCCGTCTCCTTGGCCTGGTCCAAAAGGGCAATGGCCCGCTGATAATCCACACCCTGCTGAATCAGGGCATAGGCGGTGAACACCTTGCGGTAGCCGTCGATCACCCGGTCCAGTTCCCCGTCCTGAAAATCCTCCTCCGCTAAAATCCGCAAAGGCTCCATGGCGGCGGACTCGTGCTCCGGGGCAAAAAAGCCCATGCTGATTCGCTGGCAGGCCGCCAGCACCAGACCCTCCCGGTCGCCCATGTCGCGGAACAGCTCCGCCGCCCGGTCCAGATAGCGAAAGGCAATGTTGGGATACCGGTATTTGACAGCAATGGCATAGCCCATCTGCACCCACGGCAGCTTGTCGATGGCGGCGGGGGGCAGCCTGCGCAAAAGCTGACGATAGTCCTCCAGAAGTGACACGTCAATTTCCGAAAAGCTCAGATATCGCAGCGTCAGGGCCGCTTCCTCCGCATAGCCCCGCCGAAGTTGGTGGTAAAACACCGCCTGCCAGTCCTCCCGCTCCTGCCCGTAGAGCACCGCAATCCGGTGCTGCTCCATCAAAAAGCCCTTTCCCCGGGAGAGCCACACCCGTTGATACAGCCAGGATTGCAGCACGCGGTTTAAAAAATACACCGGCTCCAGCGCCGCCCGCGCGCGCACCAGAAAGCGCCGACGCGCCAGCGTTCGCAGCGGCCCTGCGGCGCCGTCCGTCAGGCGCAGGGCCAGCGTCTCTGGCAGGTTTCGCTCCACGCACACCCGCTCCATGCACTCTATTTCCTCTGCCGTCCAGACGGCGGCAGTCCAGCCGTCCAGCAGATCGCTCACCGCCGAGAGAATCTGCTCCCTCACGCGGCTGCCGCCGTCTCCGCCCTCGTCCAGCATGGCCCGGGCCGCCGCATCCATGGCGGAGAGCCAGCCGCCCCCCAACTCAAAAATTCGCTGGCGGTCGCTTTCCAGCAAGGCCGGATAGACCTGCCGCAAAAGCCCGTCGGCCATGGTCCACGTGAGCATCAGCGCCGACGGCTCCACCTCCGCCAGTTTTACAGGTAGCGCGTCCGCCTCCCGGACAAAGGGAATGGGCCGGGCGGAAAGCAGCAGAAAATGCACCCTCTCCCCACAGCGCAGCAGCAGCCGCTGCAACAGCGCGCCCAGCCCGTCCGTGCAGTCCAAAAGATGGGCGTCATCCAGCAGGATAAAGCAGTCCTGCTCCCGGGGAGTGCATACCAGCCCAAGGGGGTCCGCCTCTTCTCCGGCCTGAAAAAATTCCCGCAGAGCAGCAGCAAACCGCTCCGCGTCCCGCGCCTCTCCCCGCACGCGAAAGGTGCAGCACGCGCCCCGCCGTCCCAAAAGCTCCGCTGCCCCGCGGCTCACCGCCATCAGCATGGGCACGCCCAGCACCGTCAGCGTCAGCTCCGGCGCACCCGCCAGACACCGCTCCAAAAACGCCTTTTCCAGCCCTCGGCTTTCCTGTCCGCCGCCAAGCCGCAGCTCTTCCATTCGCCTGACCCCTCCTTTTTCTTTTCAATTTCAGTGTACCATAAAGAAAGTTTAATTAAAATAAAGATTTTCAAAGATTTTGCAAAGATTTGTAAAAGTTTTCTCAAAGGCCCGATTTGTATGATAAAAAGCAGAAGATTGAATCTACGCCAAGGAAAGGAGCACATCAATGAGCAAGCAGATTGTGTTGGAGCGGGACGGAGACATCGCCGTCATTCAGGTGCGGCGTCCCGAGGCGCTCAACGCCCTGTCCCGCAGCATTGTGGACGAGATGGACCGTATGATTGAACAGGTGCGGGCCGACGCCTCGGTGCGGGTGCTGCTGTTTTACAGCGAAGAAAATTTTGCCGCAGGTGCGGATATCCGAGACATGGCCCCCTGCGACGAGGCGCAGGCAAAGGCCTTTTTGTTTACGCCCACCTATAATAAAATTCAATCGCTCCCCATTCCCACCATCGCCGTTGTGGACGGCTATGCCTTTGGCGGGGGACTGGAGCTGGCCCTGCGGTGCGATTTTCGCATCGTGTCCAAAACCGCCAAAATGGGCCTGACAGAGCTGAATCTGGGCATTATCCCCGGCGCGGGAGGGACGGTGCTGCTGCCCCGTCTGGTAGGCGAGGCCAAGGCGAAGGAGCTGATTTATCTCAGCCGTGTCGTCTCCGGTGAGGAGGCCGAGCGCATTGGCCTTGCCCACGTCGCCGTGGACAAAGAGGCACTTTTGGAAATCGCCAAAGCGTGGGCCCAGAAGCTTTGCACCCGCAGTCCGCTGGCGCTGGCCGCCGCTAAGAAATCCATTGAGCACGCCGTGGGCCACCCGGAATATGACGCGGCCTCGGATTATGAGGGCGCGCTGTGGGCCGAGCTTTTCAACCACCATGACCAAAAAGAGGGCATGGCCGCGTTTTTTGAAAAGAGAAAGCCCGTATTTACAGGAGAATAACAATACTTCTATCAGGAGGAACCGATATGAAACAGCTTGTAATCACAGGAGCCGCCCGCAGCGCCGTGGGCGGTTATCTGGGAAGTCTTAAAACCGTTGAGGCGCAGGATTTGGGTGCGGCCGCCATTCAGGCCGCAGCCGCCCGTGGCGGCATTTCTCTGGAGCAGGTGGATGAGGTCATCTTCGGCGACGTGTACGGCTATACCCCCAACGTGGCCCGCTGCGCCGCGCTGATGGCGGGTGTTCCCGAAGAAACACCCGCCTTTACCGTGGACCGCCAGTGCGCCTCGTCTTTGCAGGCCGTGCAGAGCGCCTGCTATGAAATCAACGCCGAGGAGGCGGACATTGTCATTGCAGGCGGCGTGGAGGTCATGTCCCGCATGACCTATTACCTGCCGCCCTCCTCCCGCTACGAGCCTTTGCGCCTTGGCGACAAGCCGCTGTACGACACCTTTTCCCACGGCGTGACCATTGTGCAGCCGCAGGCAAAGTATCCCGGCACCAATATGGGCATTACTGCCGAAAACGTGGCCGAGCGCTATCACATCACCCGGGAGGAGGAGGACGCCTTTTCCGTGGACAGCCAGCGCAAGATGAAGGAAGCGCAGGACGCGGGCAGATTCAAGGAAGAGATTTTTCCCTTTGAGGTCAAGCAGCGCAAGGGCAGCTTTGTGTTTGACACTGACGAGCATATGAAACCGGACACCACCATGGAGTCCCTGGGCCGCCTGCGTCCCTGCTTTAAGGACGGCGGCGTGGTCACAGCGGGCAACTCCTCCGGGATGAACGACGGCGCATCCGCCGTGGTCATCATGACCGAGGAAAAGGCCAAGGAGCTGGGCGTGGAGCCGCTGGTTCGCATTGTGGGCACCTCCTCCGCGGGCGTGGACCCCCGCTATATGGGCCTCGGCCCCGTTCCCGCCATCCGCAAGCTCCTCAAGAAGACTGGTCTGGAGCTTTCGGACATCGACCTGTTTGAGCTGAACGAAGCCTTTGCAGCCCAGTCTCTGGGCTGCCTGAAGGAGCTGGGCATGGACATGGGCACAGAGCTTTATTCCCGGGTCAATGTCAACGGCGGCGCCATTGCCCACGGCCACGCGCTGGCCAATAGCGGCACCCGCATTCTCACCACCATGATTTACGAGCTGAAGCGCCGGAACGGCCGGTACGGTCTGGCCTCCCTGTGCATTGGCGGCGGACAGGGCATGGCGATTCTGATTGAAAACTGCCGGTAAAGCGCGGCTTTTATTACCGATTGAAAACGGAGGAGTACTTTGATGAACATTAAAAAAGCAGGCGTCGTCGGCGCCGGCATGATGGGGGCGGAAATTGCCCTGTGCTTTGCCCGCAGCGGGCTGGACGTGGTTCTGGCGGACATTAAGCAGGAATTTGCCGACGGCGGCAAGCAAAAGCAGACGGTGATTCTGGATAAGCAGGTCGCCAAGGGAAAGATTTCTCAGGAGCAGCGGGACGCCACGCTGGCTCGCGTGGCCCCTACGGCGGACCTCTCCCTGATGGCCGACTGCGACTTTGTAATTGAAGCAGTTCTTGAAAATCTGGAGATCAAGCGGGACACCTTCCGCAAGTTGGATCAGCTCTGCAAGCCGGAGACGATTCTCGCCTCCAACACCTCCAGCATCTCCATCTCCAAGCTGGCGGCCTCCGTCTCCAAGGAGCGGGCCCCCCGCTTTGTAGGCGCCCATTTCAACTCCCCCGCCAGCATTATGAAGCTGGTGGAGATTATCCCCGGCCTGCTCACCTCTGCGGAAACGGTGGACACCGTTACGGAGCTGCTGCTATACATTGAAAAAGAGCCCGTGCGGGTCAAGGACGTCACCGGCTTCGCCTTAAACCGCCTGTTCCATGTGTTTTATGCCGAGGCCCTGCGGTTGGTGGAGGAAGGCGTGGCTACGCCCGAGGACATTGACAAAATCTGCGTATATGGCCTTGGCCACCCCGTGGGCATCTGCAAGCTACTGGACCAGTTGGGCCATGACCTGAACCTCAGCGTGGACAAAATTCTATTTGACGCTTACGGCGAACGGTTCCGTCCCAGTCCCGTTTTGCAGCGCTTTGTGGATGCGGGAATGCTGGGCAGAAAGTCCGGCGAGGGCTTTTACCAATACGAGAAAAAGTAACCCCGCACTGCCCTTTTATTTGCTTTTCTCATTTCTTTCATTTCTCATATCTTCCAGCAAAGGGACAGCCGGCGGCCAAAAGGCCGCCGGCTGTCCCCTTATGTTCACCGGGCCGAAAGCCCGTATTTTTGAAGCTTACGTACCACTGTGGACTGGTCCACGTTTAAAAAGCGGGCCATCTCTCTGGTGGAGGCGCATTCCGCCTTGGCCCGCAGCAGCAGCCGCTTTTCCACTTCCTCCACCGCGCGGCCCAAATCGGAGCTTTCCTCCCCCGCCGTCTCCGGCAGAAGGGATGCCTCCCCAGGCCCCTGACACTGGCGAATAATCCACGGCACGTCGCTGATTTGAAGCTGCTCGTTGGGGCTCATAATCACCATATGCTCCACCACGTTGCGCAGCTCCCGCACGTTGCCCTCCCAGTCGTATTCCTCCATGCGCTTGATGACCTCCGGCGTCATGGTTTTGTTCTGGTTGTACTTGTGGTTAAACCTATTGAGAAAAAACAGGCTCAGGGGCAAAATATCCTCCCTGCGCTGGCGCAGGGGTGGGACAGTGATGGAAACCACGTTGAGCCGATAGTAAAAATCCTCCCGAAAGGCGCCGTCCCGTACCATTTTGGTCAAATCCCGGTTGGTGGCGGCGATAAAGCGCACATCGATGCTTTTGGCCCGCACGCCCCCCACCCGGGTCACCTGTTTCGTCTCCAGCACCCGTAAAAGCTTCACCTGAAAGGACAGGGGGATTTCCCCAATTTCGTCCAAAAACACCGTGCCGCCGTCCGCCGCCTCCAAAAGCCCGATTTTCCCGGAGCTGGAAGCACCGGTAAACGCGCCCTTTTCATAGCCGAACAGCTCACTTTCCAGCAGGTTTTCCGGAATGGCCCCGCAGTTAATCGTCACCAGCGCATGGTCCCTGCGCATGCTGCTGGCGTGAATCTGCTGGGCCACTTCCTCCTTGCCCGCGCCGGACTCTCCCAGAATCAGCACGGTGGTGTCAAACCGGCCCACCCGCTCCGCCAGCGAAAAGACCTTCTTCGTCTTCTCGCTGATGGCCACCACCTTTTCCCGCTCCGTGTTGGTAGTGCTGAGAATAGACTGGTAGTGCTGAAGCTCCCGGTTTTTGGCGTTGAGCAGCTCCTCCCGGAGCTGAAAAATTTCCGTGATGTCCCGGGCGTTAATCACAATCCGCTTAATTTTTCCGTTTTCGTCAAACACTGGCTTGCCAGTGACAATAATGTCCCGCCCGTCCTGCGTGACCTGCCGCTTGGAGACGGGGCGACGCTCCTCCCGCACCACAAACGCCACGGAATTTTCCATCCAGACGGGATTGATGAGGGCGCGCATGTTGCGCCCCTCCAGCTCCTTCCGGGGGATGGCGGCCACTCGCTCGTAAGAGCTGTTGACAAACTGAACGTTTCCCTCCCCGTCGGTGACCAGAATCCCGTCGAAGGAGCCCTCCAGAATTTCCTCCATCTCGCCGGTCAGCTTCCATGCCGCCTCCAGCTCCATCTGGGAGCGCAGCGCCTGCTGGGATTCCATCAGAATCAGCGCATACACGGCCGATTGTCCCGCGTCTCCCGCAGAAATCAGGCGATAGTGAAGCTGCCGGTTTCCCTGCCGCATGGTAAAGGTTTTTTCTGCGTCGGCATCCACTGCCGCCAAATCCAGCGGGCCCGTCAGCTCCCGCACGTCATATTCTTTCCCGTTCTCCAGCTCCAGCATTTGCAGCGCGGCGCGGTTGGCAAAAAGAATCCGGTATGCCTCGTCAAAAATCAGCACGCCGTTGGGCGTATCACACAGCACGGAACGCAGAACCGCATGGGGAATCTCGCAGAACTGATCCAGCATCAGCATATCCTCAACTCCTTTCCTCCCGCGCCGGATTGCAAGCGCAGTTTTATGTAATTATATCACAAACAGCGTCAGTTTTCAAGAAAATCCGTGCATATTAACAAAAGAAGCACACAAAACGGGAAAAAACGCCAAAAGTTACACTACGCGGAACTTTAGCTCTCCGCCCCCCAGGCAGGCCGCCACATTTTCCGCACAAATGATGCTTACCGCGCCGATGGCCTCCCGGGAATACATGCCGATATGGGGCGTGACCACCACGTTGTCCAACGTCAGCAGGGGGTTGGCTGTATCCATCGGCTCCACCTCGGTGACGTCCATAGCCGCGCCGGACAGATGCCCGGAGGCGAGGGCCTCATACAGCGCTTTTTCGTCCACGATGCCGCCCCGGGCGGTATTGATCACGTACGCGCCGGGGCGCATAGAAGCAAGCTCCGCCGTCCCAATCATGCCCCGCGTCTCCTCTGTCAGCGGCAGGTGAACTGACAAAAATTCACAGCCAGAAATGACCTCCGCCGCGCTTTCGCACAGCGTCACGTGTTCAAAGCCATCCGGCAGCACATGGACATAGGGGTCATAGGCCAGCACGCGCATGGAAAAGCCCGCGGCCCGCTGGGCCACGTTTCTCGCCACCGCGCCAAACCCCAGAAGTCCCAGCGTCTTGGCATACACATCCTTCCCTGTCAGGGCCTTCCACTGGCCCTGACGCACCCGCCGGTCCCCCAGTGAAATGTGCCGGGCACAGGAAAGCATCAGGCCCAAGGTCAGGTCCGCCACCGCATTGGCGTTGGTCCCCGGAACGTTGCACACCGCGATGCCCCGGGCCTTTGCCTCCTCCAGATGAAGATTGTCCAGCCCCGCGCCGTGCTTGCAGATCACCTTCAGCTTTTCGCACCGATTCATCAGCTCCACGGGAAAATCGTGGGCCCCAATAATCAGCGCGTCACACTCCGTCACCGTCTTGGCAAAGCGCTCCATGTCAAAATCCTTGCCCATCAGGATGACCTCGTAGCCCGCCTGCTCCAGAATGTCCTTTGGAGTTGAATCAATCGACCCGAAGGACCGTGAGGTCACCAAAACCTTTTTATTCATTGTTCCGTCCCCTCTCTGATGTTTAAAATGCCCCGCAAGCCCTCCAGCGCATAGCTTTTTCCGCCGTCTGCCGTCAGCGTGGAATGGATGCGGATGCGTCGGCTGCCCGCCAGCAGCAGGGTAAACAACTCCGCCATATAGGGGTTTGCCACCACCACCGCCGTGTCGCACTCCGTCCAGCGCTCCTCGCAATAGGCGTCCAGCGCCTCAATCACGCCGCCGGACACCACCGCCTCGCAGTAGCAGCGGCGAAAATGAGGAGATTCCCGCTCAAACACCCGCATGGCGTGACCGATGTACAGCGCCCGGTTGAAGCCATAGCGCCGCAGGTTTTCAAGCCCCAGCGCCACGGCCTCCGGATTCGGCCGGTCCGACTCCACCGACAGCACCGGCGCGAGAATGGTATCCTGCTTCAGCGCATAAAACAGTTCGCCGGTAAAAGTGGACAAAATGCCCGTCAGCCGCCCCTGTCCCGCCAGCAGCACATGGGTGTGTGACCCGGGGAGAATCACCGCTGCCTGCCGTCCGGGATAACGGGCCGCAAGCTCCGGCAGCACGCCCAAAACCTCAATTTCCTCGCCCCGGGTATTGTTGGTGGAGGACACGTCGGCCCCCACCGTTTTCAGCCCCGAAATTAGATGAAGCTCCCGCCCGAAGACGGTGTCCTCTCTGTATGGCGTGACCCCCCGCAGGGCAAATTCCTCCGCTGTGACGGGGGCGGGGTAATGGGGAACTTCAAAAATCCCATAGGGTGACGTGGCCATGCCGGAGGCATAGACGTCCTTTACCTCCCCGTCGGTCCGGCCTGCTTCGGCCAAAGCCTCGTCGTACAGAGCCTTCATTCCTTCCAGCAACGGGCGGTTGGACCCGGCGATGGCCGCGTCCTTCGCCCCAAGGGTCCTGCGTCGGGTGCACAGCAGCCGCTTTTCCCCGTCCAGCAGGAAAATCCGCACATTGCTGGTCCCAACGTCGTAGTATGCAATCAGATCCCGCTCCATCCGCTCACCCCCGGACGGCTTGGGCATAGGCTCTGGCCGTGTTGGTGATTTCGTCCAGATTTCCCTCGGACACCAGCTTGGCGGAGACGAGATTCCCTCCCACGCCAACGCCCACGCACCCGGCCCGGAGGAAGTCCGGCGTGTTCTGCGGGGTCACGCCGCCCACGGCGGTGAAAGGAATATGCCCCAGAGGGCCCCGCAGGGCCTTGATATAGTCCGGCCCCAGAATCCCCGCCGGAAACAACTTGACAATATTGGCCCCCCAGCTCCACGCGCTGGCTGCCTCCGTAGCCGTCATGGCCCCGGGAATGGAGACAAGCTCCAGCCGCCGGGTTTCCCGGATGACAGCCTCGTCGGCATTGGGCGAGATGATATAACCCGCGCCCGCCTCCCTGGCAAGATTTACTTCCTCAGCAGTCATCACCGTTCCGGCGCCCACCTCAATCTCATTTCCAAAGCGTTCGGACAGCAGTCGAATGGAGCGCAGTGTCTCCTCAATGCCGCCCTCTTTGCTGTGGTCAAAGGTGACCTCCAGGCAACGCAGGCCCCCTGCCAGAATTGCCCCGGCCAAATCGCAGATCTGCGTGCTGGGAATCCCCCGCACAATCGCGACGACCTTCGTTTCCATAATTGCTTCCAATGCCGTGTTTTTCATAGCTGTCTCCTCTCAGGTTTGCGGGCTTACAGCGTCACGCCGTCCCGCAGAATGCCCATCTGATAATATCCATTTTCTTCGTTTCTCGTGTGGTATGCGCCGTTGCAGGTGTCCAAAACCGCGTCATAGAGCTGCCGGGTAAAACCTTGGAGCGCCTCGTCCGCGGGCTGCGCCAGCAGCACCCCTGCGTCAAAGTCGATCCAGCCCCGCTTTTTCTGCGCAAGGCGGCTGTTGGACGACAGGCGGAAGGTGGGCCCTGCAAAGCCGCAGGGCGTTCCCCGCCCGGTGGTAAACACCGTGAGCACCGCCCCGGCGGCAATCTGGCCCGTGACGCCCGTCAAATCGTTTCCCGGGCCGGACACCAGCACCAGCCCGTTTCGGGTGGCCCGGCCCCCGTAGGGCAGCACCTCCGTCACGGCGCAGCGCCCGCCCTTTTGGATGCAGCCCAGAGACTTTTCCTCAATGGTGGAAAGGCCCCCCGCCTTGTTGCCCTGGGTGGGGTTATCGCTGACGTGCTCGCCGTAGCGCTCAAAGTAATCGGCATAGGCGTCAATCATGGCCACCTCGTCCTCAAATACCCGCCGGTCAACGGCCCGGTTCATCAAAAGGTGCTCCGCACCAAACATCTCCGGCACCTCGGTCATGTTTACTGTTGTGCCCCGGCGGACCAGCTCTTCCGTCAGGGTGCCCACCAGCTTGTTTGCGGTGATGCCTGAGAACCCGTCGGAGCCGCCGCAGTTTACCGCCACATGCAGTTCCTTCAGGTTGATCGGCTCCCTGCGGTCCTCTTTGATCTGCTCCATCAGCTCCCGGCACAGCGCAAGACCCTCGGCAAACTCGTCGTCACTCTCCTGCAGCACCAGAAATTTGACCCGCCGCTCATCCACCGGACCCATATACTTTTTTAGCGTGGGCAGGTCATTCATCTCGCAGCCAAGGCTGACCACCAGCACGCCGCCGAAATTGGCGCTGCGGATAACGCCCGCCAGCGTCTTGGCGGTGGTGGCAAGATCGCTGCCGGTCTGGCTGCACCCGTATGGGTGCGTCAGGGGCAGTACGCCGTCAAAGTGCTCGTTTGCAGGGAACTCCGCCTCCGCCAGCCGGGCTATTTTCTGAAGCGGACCGTTTGCACAGAACACCGTGGGAATCACCGCCAGATAATTCCGGATGCCCGCGCCGCCCCCCGTCCGGCGATAGCCCTGAAACGTCTCCCCTGTTTCCCCCGGCAGAAGAGCGTCTTCGTCCCGGTCATAGGCGTAGCTTCTGCGGACGTTGGCCATGGTCTGAACGTTGTGGTCGTGGACATAGCTCCCCGCCGGAATGTCCGCCGTGGCAAGGCCGATGCGGTTCGCATATTTGATCACGTCTCCGCCTTGGGGAATGGGGCTCAGCGCGATTTTATGCCCGTTGGGGATGTCCTCCAGCGCGGTCAGCGACTCGCCGTCCACCAAAACGCGCTCTCCCGCCCCCACGTCCCGCAGAGCCACAGCCACATTGTCCTGCGGATAAATTTTCACAAAGTCCATCGTTTCCTCCTGTTTTCACCGACGGTCCGCCCGCCGGAATATATTGGCAAGCTCCCGGTTCACAAGGCAGGGCGGGCAGCGCCCCTCCAAAACGTCCCGAATCTGCTCCGCCGCCCTGCGCTGGAGTGTTCTCTGGGCTCCGCGGGAATACCACGCGGCGTGGGGCGAGAGCAGCACGTTTTCCATACGCAGCAGCGGACTGTCCCCCGGCAGCGGCTCCGTCTCGAACACGTCCAGCGCGGCAAAGGCAACTTTTCCGGTACTCAGGGCCTCAATCAGCGCCTCTTCACACACCACCGCGCCACGAGCCACGTTGATAAAGCAGATGCCCTGCTTCATCCGGTGAAAGGCGGCGCGGTCAAACCGGTGAACGTTTTCGGCGGTGCCGGGAATGTGGACAGAGAGATAGTCTGCCCCCGCCGTCACCTCCTCAAAGGTCTTTTTGATGCCGCCTGCCGCTGCGATTCCCTCTTCTGACGCGCCGCTGCATACCCAGATTTCCCCGCAGAAGGGCTTCATCTTTGCCATCAGCAGCCGGGAGATATTTCCAAAGCCCACCACCCCCAGCACACCCCGGCGCAAATCCGGCAGGGTCCTTGCGTGCTGATAGCTCCACACGCCCCGTCGGATATTTCCGTCATGCAGCTTGAGGCCCCGGGACAGGGCCAACAGCATGGCGCAGGCGTGATCCGACACCTCCTCGGAGCAAAAGTCCGTCACGTTGGTGACGCAGATGCTCCTTTCCGTGGCGGCCGCCAAATCCACGTTATCGGTCCCCGTGGCGTATTTTGCGAGGACACGGCAGCGGGGCATGGCTTCTATCACGTCTTTTGTGATCTTTGCCCACTGAAACAGAACCGCGTCGGCGTCTGCCAAGGCAGTTTTCAAAACTGCCTCGTCCCGGCTGCCAAGCTTCACTACCTCACAGCCCAAAGGCTCCAGAACCTGCCGTTCCTCTTCAAAATCCTCGTATTCGCACTCCGTAATGACCACCCGCCAGGTCTTCATTGCAGCTCTCCTCTTTCAAATGGGCGCGGCGACTGACGCAGCGGCGCCCTCCCGCTGCCGGGGGCGTGGGTCCGCTTTGTCAGCCGCCTAAATCTTTATCTACCCATGAATCCCCCGTCTACGGGGAGCACCACGCCGGAAAGATAATCCGACGCAGGAGAAACCAGAAACAGCAGCGCACCGGTCAGATCCTCCGGTTCTCCCCACCGTCCAGCGGGAATCCGGCTTAATATTTCCTGATTGCGCGCCGGGTTCGCCCGAATCGCCGCGGTATTATCCGTGGCAAGATACCCGGGAGCAATGGCGTTTACCTGAACGCCCCTTGCCGCCCACTCGTTTGACAGCGACTTTGTGAACTGGGCCACGCCTCCCTTGGAGGCGGCGTAGGCCGGCACGTTAAAGCCGCCGAAAAAGCTGAGCATGGAGGCAATGTTGACAATTTTCCCGCCGCCCTGAGCCAGCATCTCCCGGCCGCAAAGCTGGGCCATCTGAAAGGCTGAAATCAGGTTTACGCGAATCAGCTTCTCAAAATCCTCCACGGGAAACTCCTCGCAGGGGTGACGGATCTGGGTTCCGGCGTTGTTGACCAGAATGTCCACCCCGCCCAAAAACGCCTTTGCCTCCTGAAAACAGGCGTCCACGGCTGCGGAATCCTGAAAATCGCCCACAAAGCCCCGGATGCGTTCCGGCTCGCCGATTTTGGCGGCTGCGGAGTGAATGGACGCTCCGCTTCCGGTAATCGCCACCTTTGCTCCGGCGTCATAAAGCGTTTTAGCCAGAGAAAACCCGATGCCCCGGCTGCCGCCGGTAACAATGGCGCGTTTCCCGGCGATGTCAAATACAGCGTTCATGCCAGCGCCTCAGCCCATCATTCCCAGCGCTCTGGGCAGAGCCTCGGTGATGGCGGGAATATAAGTAATAATCAGCAGCGCGGCAATCATCACAAAGATAAATGGTACGATGGCTTTACACAAGTCCGTAAATTTCATCTTGGTCATGCCGGAGGCCACGAACAGGTTCACGCCCACGGGAGGAGTGATAAAGCCGATGGCCATGTTGGTAACCATGATCAGGCCGAAGTGAATAATGCCGACGCCGAATTCCTTTGCCACGGGATACAGAATGGGCGAAAGAATCAGAATGGCGGGCGTGGTGTCCATAATCATGCCAACCACCAACAGCACCGCGTTAATCAGCAGCAGAATTACAAACTTGTTGTCGGTCAGGGAGGTCATGCCGGTCATGATCGCCTCGGGAATGCGCTCCAGCGCCAAGACCTTCCCCAGCACGGTGCCGGTGCCTACCATGATCAAAACCGTACCCACCGTTTCGGCAGAGCCAACCAGAGAGTTATAGATTTTGCTCCAGTTCAGCTCCTTGTAAATCAGCGCGCCGGCAACCAGACCGTAGACGCAGGCAACAACAGCCGCCTCGGTCGGGGTGAAAAAGCCGCCGTAAATACCGCCCAGAATGATGACGGGAACCAGCAGCGCCCAGATGGCGTCCACTGCGGCCCGACCCAGGCGACGGAAAGAAAAGCTCTGGCCGGAGCCCTTGTAGCCGCGCTTTCTGGAAATATAGATGCTCAGAATGCACAGGCCGCCGCCTAAAACCAGCGCGGGGCCGAAGCCGCCCATAAACAGTGTGCCTACGGACGCGCCGGTGGAAACACCGTAGAGCACCATGGGGATGCTGGGGGGCACAATCACGCCCAGGCAGCCGGACGCGGCGATCAGCGCCACGGAGAAGGGCTTGTCATAGCCGTGATTTACCATGGCGGGCACCATCACCGCGCCGATGGCGGCCACTGTGGCCGGACCGGAGCCGGAAATCGCGCCGAAGAACATGCAGGTGATAACCGTAACCACGGCGAAGCCGCCGGTGATATGCCCCACGGCCGCCGAGCCAAGGTCGGCAAGCCGCTTGGACAGGCCGCCGCCCTCCATCAGTCCGCCCGCCAGGATGAAGAACGGGATGGCCATCAGGGGGAAGGAGTCCACCGCTGTAAACATATTGGTTGCAAGATAGGACAGGGACTGTGAACTGCAGGTGGTCAGATAGATGACCAGAGACATACCGGCGGAAACGCCGATGGGCACCTTCAACGCCAGAAAAATGGCAAAGGAGCCAAATAAAATCAGATTAGTCATGGCTCCCAAGAGCCTCCTTTCTCTCGTGGAAACGCGCAATGGTGTCCTGAATCAGGCGGATAAACATCAGTGCGCTGCCGATCAGAACGGAGCTGTACGGAATCGCCATGGACAGCCGGACAGCCGGGGAAAGCTGCGTGACGACGCGCTGGATCACGGGAATGCTGTAATAGGTGAGAATCGCAGCGAAAATCATAAAAACCACGTTGGAAAAGATGTTCAGCGCAAATTTTCCGGAGTCCTTCAAAAAGATTTCCAGAATTTCCACACTGATGTGCTTGCGCTTGCGGATTGCGGAGGCAGCGCCCAGATAGATCATCCAAATAAACATATACCGGCCCAGCTCCTCCGTCCAGGACAGAGGCCAGCCAAATACACGGAACACGATCTGCATAAAGATCATCAGAGTCATCACGCCAAGAAGAATTGCCAGAAGCACTTCTTCCAAATGCTTGTCAAGAAATGACACTATTTTCATATTCGTACCTTTCTCCACGGTGCGGGCAGGGCGGCAGGACCGTCCTGCCCGCATCCATATGCTTTAATTCGCCGCGTTGACCTCGTCCGCCTTCGCCATAACGGTTTCCAGCGTTACGGTGGGATTGTAGTTCTTAGTGAAGAAGTCATAGGTGCCGGCGGCAGCTTCCTTGAATGCATTGCGCTGCTCGTCGGTCAGGAAGGTGATCTCGCAGCCGCCGTCCTGGATGGTCTTGATGTACTCCTGCTCCTTGTCGATGGACTGCTGACGGTTGGTTTCCACCGCGGCCTTTGCAGCCTCGTCAATCACCTCCTGCAAATCCGTGGGCAGGCTCTGATAGAACTCATCGTTGATGCTGAAGCAGGTGATGTCAAAGGTGTGGCTCAGGTCGGTCATGTACTTCTGCACCTCGTAGAAGGCATTGGTAGCAGTGATGGCATAGGGGTTATCCTGACCGTCCACGGTGCCCTGCTGCAAAGCGGTATACAGCTCGGCAAAGGACATGGGCATGGGGTTGGCGCCCATCTGGGTGAACATGTCGATGTACAGGGGGGACTCCATCACGCGGATTTTCAGGCCCTTCATGTCGGCGGGGCTGACGATGGGGCGCTTGCTGTTGGTAATCTGGCGGATGCCGTTTTCAAAATAGCCCACGATGCGGATGCCCGTCTGGGTTCTGATGGCCTCGGAAAGCTGGGTGCCCACTTCGCTGTCATAAAAAGCATAGGCAGCCTCACGGTTTTTGAACAGGAAGGGCAGGCCCACGCTCATCAGCTCCTCGGTAAAGCTGGCGTACATGGACTGGCTGGTTTCACACATCTGCATGTCGCCTGCCTGAACGGCCTCCACCAGTTCGCGGCTGCCGCCCAGCGTGTTGTTGTCATAGACCTCAACCTGGAGCTGCCCGCCGGAGAGCTCCTCGGCAACTTCCTTGAACTTGAACATGCCCTGAGAAATGGGGTGCTCGTCGGGAACAGTTCCGCCCACCGTGATCTTATAGACGGTCTTGTCTGTGCCGGAGGCAGCGGCGCCGCCGGAAGCTGCGCCAGACGTGGAGCCACCGCCGCCGCAGGCGGCCAAAGCCATTACCATGGTTGCTGCCAGCGCCAAAGAGATAAACTTCTTTACCTTATTCATTGTCGTTCCTCCTAAAAATTTGTGTTATATCGTTCAGGGACTTTCCCCAAGGCCGTAAGCTCAGATGCCGGACTTCTGATAAAGCTCGTAAAAATCACGCTCGAGATCCTCCCGGAACTGGGGCGCTGCAATTTGGATGAGCGCCTTGGCCCGGTCCCGCAGGCATTTTCCGAACAGCTCTGCCACGCCATACTCCGTGACCACATAGAAAATGTCGTTGCGGGGGGTTGCAATGGGGGTACCTGCCTGCATCCGCGCCACAATGCGGGATACGGTTCCTTTTTTGGCGGTGGCAGGCAGGGCAATGATGGGCTTTCCGTTTTTGGACAGGGCCGCGCCGCGAATGAAGTCCAACTGGCCGCCGATGCCGGAGAACAGGGTCATGCCCATGGAGTCGGCAGCTACCTGACCGGTGAGATCCACCTCAATGGCGGAGTTGATGGCCACCATGTTGTCGTTCTGGGAAATGACGCCCACATGGTTGGTGTAGTCCACGGGATGGAGCTGAATCATGTCGTTGCCATCGGCAAAGTCATACAGCTTCCGGGTTCCCTGAATGAAAGTGGAGATAATTTTGCCTTTATTAATGCTCTTGCGGGCGCCGTTGATCACGCCGGCCTCAATCAGGGGCAGCAGGTTGTCGGAGAAAACCTCCGTGTGGATGCCGAGGTCCTTCTTGTCAAACAGGCACTTGAGAATCGCGTTGGGAATCTTGCCCTGCCCCATCTGGAGAGTAGCGCCGTCCTCAATCAGTCCGGCGATGTTGGCGCCGATTTTGTCCACAACGGGGTCGCTGCTGTCGATCAGGGGAAGCTCATAGAGGGGTGTGTCCGCTTCCACAAAGTAGTCCAGCTCTGTCACATGCACCTTTGTCTCGCCGCAGGTGCGGGGCATGTTGCGGTTAACCTGCACAATTTTCAGCTTGGCAGACTCCACGCAGGAGCGGGCAAAATCCACGGACAGGCCGAAGCTGCAATAGCCCTCGTCGTCGGGGGGAGTCACCTGACCCAGATACACGTCGCAGGGCACCACGCCGGAGCGCACCGCCCGGGGCTGGAGGGAAAACGCCATGGGGGTGAACTCTCCCCGGCCGCTCTGGATGCACTCGCGGTTTTTCGCACCCAGAAACACCGAGCAATCCTTGAAGCTTTCGGCGTACTCAGGCTGGGCATACCTGGCGGCGCCGATGTTTAGCCCCTGCCAGATGCGCACGTCCTTCAGCTCTCCGTTGCGCTTCAGCAGCGCATCGAACAGGTATTCCGGCTCCGAGGCCGCATGAGAAGGAATCACAAAATCTCCCGACTTAATGTGGGAAACGGCTTCCTCCGCACTGACAACCCTTTGCTTGTAATAGTCTCTCCAATCCATGCTTGCTTGTTCCTCTCATTTTATATTTGACGGCCAGCCGCAGGCAGTTCCCGCGGGGCATTCATCACGCTGTTTCCACGGGATTCGCCTTGCGGTAAAACTCTCTGGCCAGCAGCGCCGCGCCAATCGCACCCACCGCCTGACAGTCGGGCGCAGGCGTAACATCGCAGCCCAGCTCCTCGCCCAGAATCCGCACCATGGTGGCGTTCAGGGCCACGCCGCCGCTCATGGCCACCTCGGGTTCCATGCCCACGCGGCCGCACAGTCCCGCCACCCGCTTCGCAACGGCCCGCAGCGCACCGCAGGCCACGTCGTTGGGATGGGCTCCCTGCGAGAGCTGGGAGATAACCTCGCTTTCGGCAAACACCGTGCACACACTGCTGATGGCAACATCCTCTGTGGCCTGTGCGGCCAGCACCGCCAGCTCCCCGATGGAGCAGCCCAGCACCCGGGCCATCACCTCTAAGAACCGGCCGGTTCCGGCGGCGCATTTTTCGTTCATCACAAAGTTGCGGACGGTTCCGTCTTCGTCCAGCCGGATAACCTTGGAGTCCTGCCCGCCGATGTCCACCACCGTGCGCACCTGAGGCATGAGAAAGTGCATTCCCCGGGCGTGGCAGGTAATCTCGGTGATCTGCCGGTCCGCGTCCTTATAAAGCAGCCGTCCATACCCCGTGACCACCGTGTAGCGCACATCCGCTCTGGTAATCCCGGCCTCTGCGTAGAGATTTTCCAAGGCCTCGTAAACCCCCTTGGTCCCTGTGCCGAGATTGACGATTTTCGTGCCGAGGATTTTCTTCCCGTCGTCCAGCAGCGCCGCCTTGGAAGAGGATGAGCCAATATCGATTCCTAAGTACATCCCAGCCCCCTCTCCTTAAAGCAGCATTTCCGCAAGGCTTTGAATCCGGGTGCCGATCTGACCGAAGCTGTCCATCTGCTGCTCCACCTCCAGATACAACAGGGGAATTCCCGCCGCCTCCAGCTCCGCCTTGTAAATGGGGTAGTCAAACTCGTCCGGGTCGCAGAATTTCATTTGCAGGGTAATCACCGCGTCCGCCTTGTTTTCCTTTACCAAATCAATCAGCTTCTGTCCCCGGGTCTTCTCCGGTTCGTACAGGAATGGACAGCCCTTCTGGTCCGCAATGCGCCAGACCATTTTGGAAAGAGCGTCTCCCTCCGCCCGAGCGGGCACGCGGAACTGGCGGCTTTCCTGCGCCAGATCATCAGCCACAATGGCCACGTCATTTTCCCGCAGGCTGTCCAGCACGCCCAGCGGCTCTCCAACAAGCCCCGTGGCCACGGCCCGCACCGCGCACGTTTCCTCCGGCAGCTCCGCCAGAAGCCGGGTCAGCTGAATCATTTCCCGGGTGTGCTCCGCCTTATCCATGAAGCTTCCGGCCTTGATAATCAGATGCCGGGCCTTGGCATGAACGGTTTGGGGATGGGTGGATGCAACCTTTGTAAAGGCGCGCATAGCCTCCCGCCAGGCTTCATACACCGCGAAGGCCGCTTCCAGCTCTGCGTCGGAAACGCTTTGGCCCGCCAAATCCTCCAGCTCCCGGCGTACCCGGGAAAATTCCTCCCGGAGATATTCCTCGCCGGCGGGCAGCGTCCGATTCTGGGGATAGACCACAGGAATAATGGGCACCTGCGGCACGGCCACCTTCCAGTTTTCACAGATGCATTTGAGGGTGTCGCACACGGTGGGCAGCATTACGGCCCGGAGCCGATTATACGTGCCCCGCATCCCATATTCAATGTCCGCTCGCATAATTGAGCAGCAAAAGCCCTGCAAATACCGGTCCGCCAGCTTGATTTCGGTGCTCCCGCCCCAGATGCCCACAGGGAGAAACCCAGCGGCATAGGCCAACTCCTCCGGCGCGTACAGGTAGAAGCCCACCGCTTCCTTCCCGGCCTGCTTGCAGGATTCCGCCACGGTGCGGTCCGGGTGCAGGGCTTTTTCACACAGAGCGTCGATGATTGACTGCACGCTGCTCATTTCAAGTCACCTCTCTGCTTCTTAATCTTGTTTTTTTCCATCATTTCAACCAACGCCTGAATCCGCGTCTCATACTGGGCCTGAGAGAACACGCGGGGGTCGGTCTGGTCCCCGTCAAACACCACGGAGGGCACGCCGGTGGCGTCCTCAATCCGCCGCTGCACCTCGTACTGGCGGAAATCCATCAGCTTGCAGCTTCGGTTGGAATGGTATACAATGCCGTCCAGATCGAAATCCCGCACCAGCTTGATGACATTTCCGGTGCCGTAGTCCAGATTGCGGTTGGCATAGTTGGCGCTGTAAGCCCGGGCCATGCCGTCCAGATCGTTTTTCTCGTACACGATGGTCCAGGATTCGGGATACGTGCTGGTCACCATGTTGATTCCGTATTTTTTCAGGGTTTTATAGGTGACGGAGAGGTGGGGCCAGCAGGCAATTCCATCCCACATGATGCGGTACTTCTCCTCCCCTTCCTTCCACGGACCGATGCCCAGACGCACCTTTTCGGCCATCTCGTCATGCCAGAGCTTGAACAAATCTCGGGTGGATTCCTTGCCCCGGGCGCACACGATCATGGCCATATAGTTGAACATGTCAAAGCCGTTGAGGGGCGAGGGATGGTTGCGGCCCAAATCTGTGGCCCGCCGCCACCAAAGTGCCGCGTCGGACGACACCTTCATGACCTCTCCGAACTTGTCGTAATCAAATTTCTTCCCGGTGATTTCCACCAGCTGCGCGATGGCGTGCTCAATCTGCCCGCGCATATAGCGGATGCTGTGCTCCGGAATGTCAAAGGTGTGGTTGAAGGGCATATCAAACATCACCAGCGGGATGTGCAGCAGCTTGGCCAGATTTTCATACCATTTTAATGCGGTGTTGCAGATATTGCTGCAGCAGAAAATCAGGTCGGGCATGGGAATGTTTTCCGCCTCCGAAAACTGAATATCGGTATAGCCGATGTTCACCCGGGCATAGGAGCAGATGTCCGCGGAATAGCCCTTTCCCTCCGCGTTGGCAATAAACTGCGGCGCATCCTTCCGCGCGCCAATGGCGGCAGCGTGGTTTTCGGGATACACAACGTCGATATCCAACGTCTCAAGCAGCTCCTGCGGACAGATAGACGTGGCCCACGCCACCAGTTTTCCTTCCTTTTTGGCCTGCATAGCCCCCGCGTAATGTTCCTCCTGCAGCTTCGCCAATAGCTGCTTTGACGTTAACGCGCTTTCCATGTTGACACTTCCTTATACAAAGATTTGCGGTTGGACTTCGCGAAAACAACCGCGTTTGCTTCCCGCATAGAAACAAGCAAACAGCGCGCCAAAAACATCACCCGGTTTTCACGAAGTTTTTTTCATTTTGTTGTGCAGTGTGCCAGATAATGTTGCGCTTTTTTAACTCCAGATGTAAAACAGCATCACCCGATGCGCCCCCACCTCAAATGCCCCCCTTTCGTGCACCGTTTTTTCGTGACCGTTCCTCCGTTCGTTCCTTTCCGCCATACGGTCAGCCCTTTACGAGCCGCTTTTTCCCGTTTATTTCTATAATTAAGGTTGGAACTGTAAACTTTTCTCAAATATTTCTATAAACGCTTGTCAAAAGCTAAATTCCCCGGTTAAATGGCATGAAATTTGCTGAAAAGTTTCATAGTGATTGCGACTTTATATCCGGCGACTATTCTAAAAAAAGGGGTACCTGTTTATGAAAGCGAATTTGTACGAGGGCAACCATTCCTTTGCCCTGCATGATTACGAGCCCGCTCCCCCCAAGGCCCATGAGGTACAGGTGGACGTGGCCTACTGCGGCATCTGCGGATCGGACCTGCATGTTTACCACGGCGACTATGACTATCGGTTCAAATCTCTTCCCCGTGCCATCGGCCACGAGTGCGCCGGTATTGTGGCCGCGGTGGGCGAGGACGTCACCGGGTGGAAAGTGGGCGACCGGGTGGCGGTCTGCCCTCTGGACTACTGCGAAGACTGCGTTGTGTGCAAGGAGGGGGACAACAACTGCTGTGCCAACCTCAACTTCATGGGACTGGATTCTTGGGGCGCCATGTGCAATCGCTGGACGGTCCACGAGCGCACGCTCCACCGCCTGCCCGAGGGCATCAGTCTGCTCCACGGCGCGCTGGTGGAGCCGCTGGCCGTGTGCTTCCACGCACTGGAGCGCTCCCAGTCCAAGGGCGGGGATTATGCCGTGGTCATTGGCAGCGGCCCCATCGGACTGATGACAGCGCTGGTGGCCCGGTATCTGGGGCTTCAGGTAGTAATTTCGGAAGTAAATCCCATCCGCATTGAAAAAGCCCGGCAGCTTGGGTTCACGGTGGTAAACCCCAAGGAGACGGACCTGCGCCAGTACGTTTTTGAAGCCACGGACGGTGTGGGCGCCGACGCGGTGTTTGAGGTTTCCGGCACGCAGGCGGGACTGGACACCATGGTGGAGCTGATTCACCCCCATTCCCGTGTGGTGCTGGTCGCGGCCTATCCCAAGCCCATGCAGCTCCAGCTTCAGCGGCTGTTCATGAAAGAGGTCAACCTGATTATCACCCGCAACTACAACCACAAGGACTTCGACGCCGCCATTGAAATGATGGAGGCCGCCCCCATTAATTTTGATGAGCTGATTACCAAGGTCCTTCCTTTGGATCAGGTGCAGCAGGGCATGGAGCTGTGCGGCTCCCCCACGGGTGATGTGGTGAAGGTCATGGTGGACTGCCGGAGCCATCTGTAAGCTCACGGCCGGAGCCGAGCGTCCTTTCTCCTGTTACATTTTTTAAAAAAGCTCCCTAGCGCCCCGGAAAGTCGAAATCACGGCTTTTCGGGGCTTTTTTTCTTGCTGCATCAATTTTTTAGCGGGACGGGAATCAACAGAAACGGAAACGGCAGTCAAAATGTTTGAATTTCGGCATTTTTGGGGAAAAATGATTGACAGAAATATGAAAAGAATCTTTACAACCGGGAATCCTTATGATATAGTAAAAAAGCACGCAAACCTGCGGCGCCCCAGCGCTTCGTTTCGTGGCTTTCACCGGCCCGATGCGCAGTCCTGCGGGTAATTTTCAAAAAAGGTGGAAACAATTATGATGCGCAAAGAAGAAAAGACAGCGATTATCGACGCAAACCGCACCCATGCCACGGACACCGGCTCTCCCGAGGTTCAGGTCGCCATTCTGACCGAGCGGATTAACACCCTCACTCAGCACATGAAGGCGAACCCCCAGGACAAGCACTCCAACCGTGGCCTCATTATGATGGTCGGCAAGCGCCGCAGCCTGCTGGACTACCTCATGAAGAAGGACATCGAGCGCTACCGCGCCCTGATTGCAAAGCTCGGCATTCGTAAGTAAGATGAAGCGTGGGCGGTGTAGTTTGTCTGCACCGCCCCCTTTTCATAGATTTTGCGCCGCCGAAAGCGCCTTTAGCAGTTGAAAATGCACCCCCGGAAAAACCCTGCGAGGTTGTGTTTTCAAGTGCTAAATGGCCGGCATGACGCAAAAAATTTAATGTTCCAAAAGGAGAAAGCAACATGTCAACCATTATTACCAAGCGTCAATACCCCGGCTACCGTAAGTATGAGATGGATCTGGCGGGCCGTCCCCTCACAATGGAGGTGGGCAAGCTGGCGGAGCTGGCCAACGCCGCCGTCATGGTGGGCTATGGCGACACCCGCGTGCTGTGCTGCGTCACCGCCGCCGCCCGTCCCCGGGACGGAATCGATTTCTTCCCCCTGAGCGTGGACTTTGAGGAGAAACTGTACTCCGTGGGCCGCATTCCCGGCTCCTTCAACCGGCGCGAAGGCCGCCCCGGCGAAAAGGGCGTTTTGACCTCCCGGGTCATTGACCGGCCTATCCGCCCCCTGTTCCCCCACGATTTCCGCAACGACGTGTCCGTGATGTGCACGGTCATGAGCGTGGACCGGGACTGCTCTCCCGAAATTGCCGCCCTCATCGGCACCTCCGCCGCCCTCGCCATCTCCGACATTCCGTGGAACGGCCCTGTGTCCGCGCTGAAAGTCGGTCTTGTGGACGGAAAGCTGGTGTTCAACCCCAACGCCGAGGATCACAAGGTTTCCGATCTGGACGTGACCGTGGTTTCCACCGGCAAAAAGGTGGTCATGATTGAGGCCGGTGCCAACGAGGTCAGCAATGACACCATGTACGAGGCCATCCGCATGGCCCACGAGGAGAATCAGAAGCAGATTGCCCTGATTAACCAGATGGTCAGCGAAATCGGCAAGGCCAAGTTTGAGTATCCTCACGCCGACTTCAATCAGGAGCTGTTTGACAAAATTGTGGCTGCCACCATGGACGACGCCAAGGCCGCCATGGACACCGACGATAAAAATATCCGGGAGAGCCGCTGGAACCAGCTCATTGAGAAGTGGCACGGCCTGTTCCTGGAGGAATACCCCAACATGGACCAATATCTGGACGAGATCACTTATAAGTTCCAGAAGAAGATCGTCAAGGCCTGGCTGCTGGAAGGCCACCGGGTTGACGGCCGCAAGAGCAACGAAATCCGCGCGCTGGACGCAGAAGTGGGCATTCTTCCCCGGGTCCACGGCTCCGGCCTCTTCACCCGCGGCCAGACGCAGGTCCTTTCCGCCTGCACGCTGGACACCCTCTCCGCCAACCAGAAGCTGGACACCATCTGGGAAGAGACGGAGAAGCGCTATATGCATCACTATAACTTCCCGGGCTACTCCGTGGGTGAGTCCAAGCCCGCCCGCAGTCCCGGCCGCCGGGAAATCGGCCACGGCGCGCTTGCCGAGCGGGCGCTGGTGCCCGTGCTCCCCTCCGTGGAGGAATTCCCCTATGCCATCCGCGTGGTGAGTGAAGTGGTTTCTTCCAACGGCTCCACCTCTCAGGGCTCCATCTGCGGCTCTACTCTGGCGCTGATGGACGCGGGCGTGCCCATCAAGGCCCCTGTGGCGGGCATCTCCTGCGGCCTGATTCAGGACGACAACGGCGGCTTCACCACCTTTATCGACATTCAGGGCGTGGAGGATTTCCACGGCGAGATGGACTTTAAGGTGGCAGGCACCAAGAAGGGCATCACCGCCATCCAGATGGATTTGAAGAACGACGGCCTGACCATGGAAATCATCAAAAACGCACTGGAAATCACCGGCGACGCGCGCATCGAAATTCTGGACCAGGTCATGCTGCCCTGCATCGCCGCTCCCCGGTCCGAGGTTTCCCGCTACGCCCCTAAGATGATCACCATGCACATCGATCCGGACCGCATCCGCGAGGTCATTGGCAAGGGCGGCTCCGTGATTCAGAAAATCGTCGCCGACACCGGCGCGAAAATTGACATCAACGACGACGGCTCCATTTTCATTGCCGCCGCGGATGCCACCTCCGGCGAGGCCGCCAGAAAGTGCATCAACGACATCGTGTTTGTTCCCGAGGTCGGCAAGCTGTATTACGGCCGCGTGGTGCGTCTGATGACCTTCGGCGCATTCATCGAGATTGCCCCCGGCAAGGACGGCCTGTGCCACATCTCCAAGCTGGCGGACCGCCGCATCGAGAAGGTGGAAGACGCCTGCAAGGTGGGTGACATGATGTGGGTCAAGTTCATGGAAATTGACGAGAAGGGCCGCTGGAACCTCTCCCACAGAGATGCCATGAAGGAAATTGAGGAGAAGAAGGCCAAGGGCGAGCCCATTCAGTAATTCTCTTTCACTTTTGAAATACGGGGCGGAGCAGTCGCTCCGCCCCGTCGCTTTTGTGCGCTGCACGGAAAGGAGCCGCCATGGATACCATTGCCGCCATCGCCACAGGGAAAGCCCCCGTAGCCATCGGCGTAATCCGCATTTCCGGTCCGGAGACGGACACGGTGGTGAGTCGGGTGTTTCACCCGGACTGCCAAAAGGATTTTTCAGCGCTGGAGCCCCGCAGGTTTTATATGGGCCAAATGCTGGATGCAACGAGCCGCGTGCTGGATGGCGGCATGGCCGTCCGCTTTCCCTCTCCCGCCAGCTACACCGGCGAGGACAGCGCGGAGCTTCACTGCCACGGCTCCCCCGTGGCGATGAGCGAGCTTTTGCTGGCCCTGTTTGCCGCGGGTGCGCGGCAGGCCCGGCCCGGAGAATTTACCCAGCGGGCTTTTTTAAACGGGAAGCTGGATTTGACGCAGGCAGAGGCCGTCATTGACCTTATTGAAGCGGAAAGCCCCGCCGCCGCCCGAAACGCCGCCATGCAGGTAAATGGGGTGCTGGGCCGCAGCCTGTCCGCCATTTATGAAAGCCTGACGGCCATTGCCTCCCAATTTTACGCCGTGGTGGACTATCCCGACGAGGACATTGAGGACCTGAATGTGGAGCAGCTGACGGCCACGCTGCGGGAAGCGGAGCAACTTCTCGGCCGCCTGCTTGCCACATGGAGTCGGGGCCGTCTTTTGAAATCCGGCGTTCGCACCGCCATTATCGGACGGCCCAACGCGGGAAAATCTTCCCTGCTGAACGCGTTGGCGGGCTTTGACCGGTGCCTTGTCACCGACGTGCCGGGAACGACGCGGGACACGGTGGAGGAGTCCGTCCTCTGCGGCGGCGCGCTGCTGCGGCTGATCGACACCGCCGGTATCCGGGAGACGGAAGACTTGGTGGAACGACTGGGCGTGGAGCGGTCCAAGTCTGCCGTGGAAGGAGCCGATCTGGTCCTCGCCGTGCTGGACGGGACTGCGGAATTTACGGAGGAGGACGGTGCGATTTTGGAGCTGGCAAGCCGCTGCCCCCACTGGCTTTTGATCCTTACCAAACAGGATTTGCAAAGCGGCGGCGCAGAGGTTTTAAACCTTCCCGGGGAGTTTCCAATTCCGCCGGAGGGAATCATTTCCCTCAGCTCCGTCACAGGGCAGGGGCTGGACGCGCTGGAATCCGCTGTTGCCACGCTCTTCCCCGACGGGACGGAAGCCGCCGGGCTGCTTTTGACCGACCCCCGACAGGCAGACGCCGTGGGCCGGGCTCGAGCCGCTCTTTGCCGGGGGCTGGACGCGCTGCGCGCCGGGCTGACCCCGGACGTGGTGCTGGCCGACACGGAGGAGGCCATGGGCGCAATTGGGGAACTGACTGGCCGCACCGCCAAAGAGGACATCGTATCCGCCATCTTCTCCCGATTCTGCGTCGGCAAGTGACAAAGCAGCCTTTTTAAAAGCCTTGGCAAGGCAGGCGCGGCCGGAGGGTCCGCGCCTGTTTTACCGACACTATCTGATATTCATTCCCGCAAAATACGATTTACAAAACCAGATAATTGTGGTATCCTCTCTGTAAATGAAGCCCATTTTGAGAGGGGGACACATAATGGAAGATCAGACGCACTTACAGGCGCGTTTGCGAGAGCAGCGCCCGGTGGATTGGGACCAGCTTCCCGACTTTTCCCTGTATATGGATCAGGTACTCAGCTATATGGACCGGCAGGTTCTGCGCTTTGACGGGGACGACGGACTGACCGCCGCCATGGTGAACAACTACACCAAGGCCGGGCTGCTGCCCCGCGCCGATGGGAAGAAATACAGCCGGGAGCATCTGGCATATCTTACGGTGATCTGTGTGCTCAAGCAGGTCTTTTCCTCCAAGGACATGGGCCTTTTGCTGGATCAGGAGCTGAAAGACTCCGGCAGCGTGGAGGCAGGCTACCGCACCTTCTGCCGCAGTCTGGATTCCTCGATGGCGCTTACCGCCGGTCAGATGGACCAGCACCAGGACCCGGAAAAGCTGGCGGACTCGGCCATTCATTTCGCTCTTTTAAGCTATGCCGCCGGGGCGGCCAGCCGCCGGTATGTGACGCTGCTGCGCCACCGCCGGGGCGAGATGGAGGAGAAGCCGGTTCGTGAGAAGCGGAGCCGGCAGAAGAAAGAGGAGGATGCGGAATAATGCGCGACTTTGTAATTTTGACCGACAGCAGCTGCGACCTGTCCGCCGATATGGCGGCAGAGCTGGAGCTGGAGGTTCTTCCCCTGAGCTTTCATATCGGCGAGCAGGAATATCACAACTATCTGGACGGGCGGGAACTTGGCTTTTTGGAGTTTTTTGAAAAACTCCGTGGAGGAGAGACAGGCACTACCTCCGCCATCAACGTGGGCGCTTTCGAGGCAAAAATGCGGGAGATTCTCTCTCAGGGAAAGGACATTTTGTGCCTGAGCTTTTCCTCGGGCCTGTCCACCACCCATCAGTCCGCCGCTATTGCGGCGGATGACCTGCGGCCAGAGTTTCCGGAGGCCAAAATTTACGTGGTGGACTCTTTGTGCGCCTCAATGGGGCAGGGACTGTTTGTTTGGCTCTGCGCCGGGCTGAAGAAGGCCGGGAAAACCATCGACGAGATTCTGGCCTATGCAGAGGAAGCAAAATACCATGTGTGCCATTGGTTCACAGTGGACGATTTGAACCACCTGAAACGGGGTGGCCGCATCAGCGCCACCACCGCCCTGTTCGGCACGATGCTGTCCATCAAGCCCGTGATGCACATGGACAACGAGGGGCATCTCATCCCCGTCAGCAAGGCCCGGGGCCGCAGGGCTTCTTTGATGACACTGGTGGACGAAATGGAGCGTCTTTCCATAAATCCAGCCCAGCAGACAATCTTTATCAGCCACGGAGACTGCTATGACGACGCAAAGCTGGTGGCCGACGAGATCACCCGCCGTTTTGGCACCCCCAGCGAAAATATCCATATCAATTACGTAGGCCCCGTCATCGGCAGCCACACGGGCTGCGGCGTGGTGGCGCTATTCTTTCTTGGTACAGAGCGCTGAGTGGCGAGGGGCCAACAGGCCCCGAGATCAACGAATGAAAATACGGTCCGACGGGGCCGATGAAACGGGAGGCGCAGCCTGATGAACTGGCTGGAGGTCCATATAGATACAAACCACGAGGGTCTGGATGCAACGGAGGCGTTTCTCTCGGGCCTTGGCATCGACGGGGTGGTCATTGACGACGAGACGGAGTTTCACACATTTCTGGAGGAAAACCGGCAGAGCTGGGATTACGTAGACGAGGATCTCTTGAAAAAAGAGTCCGGCGCATCCCGCATCACCTTTTACTTAGAGGAAAACGAAGCCGGCTTTGCCCGGCTGGGAGAGGTTCGCATCGCTCTGGAGGAATTCAGGCACACCCATTCCAATTGCGGAACGCTTTTGATGACGCTGGAATCCCTGAAGGAAGAGGATTGGGCCTATGGCTGGCAGAAGTACTACAAGCCCTTGGCCATCGGGAATCGCCTGCTGGTGATTCCCCAGTGGGAACAGGATACCGTAAGCCCCGGTGACCGGGTTCCGCTCATTCTGGACCCGGGCCTTGCCTTCGGCACCGGGAGCCACGCCACCACTCGGCTGTGCCTTGAGGCCTTGGAGCAGGCGGTAAAGCCCGGTGATACCGTGCTGGATTTGGGCTGCGGCAGCGGCATTCTCTCCATCGCGGCGCTGAAGCTGGGAGCGGCTTCCGCCACGGCGGTGGACATTGACGAAAACTGCATCAACGTGGCCTATGAAAACGCGGCGCTCAACGGCGTGGGCCGGGACCGGTATACTGTTCTCTCCGGCGACGTGCTGGGAGACGAGGGCCTTGTTTCCTCCCTTGGCGGCGATTATGACATTGTGACGGCCAACATTGTGGCAGATGTGATTTTGGGCCTTGCGCCCATGGTCCGGCGTTTTTTAAAGCCCCGGGGCCTGTTCTTGTGCTCCGGGATTATCGACGACCGGGCCACGGAGGTGGCGGACGGGCTGCGCCGCTGCGGCTGGGCCATTCTGGAATCCCACGAGGAAGACGGCTGGTTCGCCTTCGTCTGTCGCTGAGGGGGATGCATGGAAAAACTGCAAAAGCTTGACCGGTTTCTTTCGGATAAGATTCTCTGGTTTACCCTCGCCTCCCTGCTGCTGGGCATCTTTTTCTGCGAATCCTTTACCGTGTTGGTCCCCATCACGCCCTTTCTCTTTGCGGTGATGACCTTCATCAACACGCTGGGATGCAGCTTCCGCCAAATCGGGCACGTGGTCACAAATCCCATCCCCGTGTTGGTGATACTGGTGCTGGTCCACGTGGTGATGCCCGTTCTGTGCCTGGGGTTCTGCACCCCGCTGTTTTCAGATAACCCGCTGTTTACCACCGGGTTGGTTTTGAACTTTGTGCTGCCCTCCGGCGTTGTTTCTCTCATGTGGGTCACCTTGGGCCGGGGAAATTTGCCCCTCTGCCTGTCCACTCTCCTGCTGGACACGCTGCTCTCTCCCCTTATGGTTCCACTGAGCATGAAGCTGCTGATGGGTTCCACGGTGGTGATGGACGCCGCGGGAATGATGAAAAATCTCCTGTTTATGGTGGCACTGCCCGCCTTTCTCGCTTTGCTCTTCCACTGCGTCCGCAGCGGCGGGCCTGCGGAGGACTGGCGGCCGCGGCTGTCCCCCTTTGCAAAGCTGCTGATGTTTCTCATCATCATCTCCAACGCCACGGGTGTGGCTCCGTTTTTAAAATCCGTCACGCCCACCCTGCTGGTGGTCATTGTCGTGTTGGTGGGACTGTCCGTCTTCTCCTACTTTTTGGGCTGGTTTGTATCGCATCGGCTGATGCATCTCGATTTTCCCTCTGTTCAGACCGTCACCATCGTTACAGGTGTTCGGAACATCAGCGCCGGCGCGGTGCTGGCGGCCCAGTGCTTTCCTCCGGACGTGCTGTTCCCCGTTGCCTTTGCCCCAATTTTTACCCAGATTATGCTGGCCCTGGTGGTGAAGTTTTTGCGCAAAACCAAGGCCGGGCAGGAGGATCAGGCAGACTGGGAAGCAAAATCGACGCCTGTGCCCCATTAACGTTTTTCAAAACATAAAAAATCCCCCAAAGCAGCCTGTCTGCTTTGGGGGATTTTTTATGTTTTTACGGACACGCCGCAAGCAAAATCCCCTCATATGCGCGGCACCTCTTTCATACGCTGGGAATATCATAAATCAAGCGGGCGAAGGTTGACGCGCGCTTTGCGTCAACGCCCCGGCGTCGGATATGAGGAGGATGCGGTATGCGAAAAATGCCGACGACAAGACCACCCAGCATGGTCCCGACCTACTGCCGGATTCTGCGGGGTACCGGCCCCGCTTCCATTCGCCAGCACGTGGGCTATCTTGTCTATATATGGACCGTCTACGGTGACGGCTTTTGGATGTACCCCACGGAGGTACGCGGGGGAATCCTGTTCGGCTACATATGGAAATCAGCTCATTATGAATATTCCCAGCTGCGCGTCTCGCTGGTAGACTGCCTTTATTGACGCGCCCCCCGCGCCCCGGACAGTGCGCGGGGGTTGGGCGGCTTTTTTCCAAAGTAGGTAAAAATCCATGCAAGGAGGGATTCTATGCCCCCACAGACGGTGCGCCTGGAAAAGCTGACCCGGTTTGAATCTAATGAATTTACCGAAAACGGCCTGCTGGAGGTCATCGTCAAATACAACGGAGATCTTTTAAGTATCGGCGTACTGCTTGGCGCCGATATTGAACTGCTCAGCCCAGATTACGCAATCATCACCCTGCCGATAGACCGGCTGACGGAGCTTTACGAATTTCCGCAGATTGAGTACATTGAGCTGCCCAAGGTCCTCACTTTTATGCTGCGGAACAGCTTGGACAGTGCCTGCGTCCCCCCCGTCTGGCGGACCGACACCTTCGGGTTGACGGGTGCGGGCGTCATCGTGGGCATTATCGACTCCGGCATTGATTATACCCATCCCGACTTTCGGAATCCCGACGGAAGCACCCGCATTCTCTATCTCTGGGACCAGGCCTCGGTAGGGCCTCCCCCGGCGGGCTTTCGCAGCGGCGCGGAATACAGCAGTATTCAAATTGACGAGGCTTTGGCAAGCCCGAATCCCCGTGCCGTCGTTCCCTCGGTGGATGTTGCGGGCCATGGGACGGCGGTGGCGGGCATTGCAGCCGGAAACGGGGCCGCCAGCAACGGCGTGGAAGCAGGCGTGGCCCCGGAGGCAAGCCTGATTGTTGTAAAGCTGGGGCACACAGGAAACGAGTCCTTTACTCGCACCACGGAAATTATGCGGGCGGTGAAATACCTCTCCGACAAAGCCCTGTCGTTGAACATGCCCCTGAGCATCAATCTCAGCTATGGCACCAACAACGGCTCCCATACAGGAGATTCCTTGTTTGAGCGGTACATAAACTCCATGTGCGAGCGCTGGAAGACAGTCATGTCCGTGGCCACTGGAAACGAGGGCGGCGCGTCCCACCACTACCACGGAAAGCTTTCAGCCAACGAGACTTCCACCATAGAATTTGCCGTCACGGGTCTTCCCCGCCGGCTTTACATGACCCTGTGGAAAAACTTTGCGGACACCGTTACCTATGAGCTGATCAGCCCCAGCGGAAGGTCCACGGGAATTATCCATTCTCTGCAAAGCGTCACCCGTGCGACGCTGGACGGTACGGAGCTGTCCGTGATTTACGCCCAGCCCAACCATTACACTGTCCAGCAGGAGGTCTATTTTCTCTTTTCCACGCTGGGAACGGGGGTGTCCCCCGGGGTGTGGAGATTGATTGCCCGGGCGGGGGAAATTGTGGACGGAGAATTCAACATCTGGCTGCCCACCGTGGAGGATGTGACCCGAAACACCGCCTTTCTCCGGGCCGACGTGAATCTTACGCTGACCCTGCCCTCCACTGTGCAGAATGTAATTTCCGTGGGGGGATACAATGCCCCGCTGCGCATTGCCACGGTATTTTCCGGGCGGGGTGCCTTGGGTGAAAACGGGCTGCGCATCAAGCCCGACCTGGTTGCGCCCAGCGTCAGCATTCTCACCACCCGGGCCGGCGGCGGCTACGACTCCTATACCGGCACCAGCATGGCCTCCCCCTTTGTGACGGGGGCAGCGGCCCTGATGATGGAGTGGGGCATTGTGCGGGGAAACGACCCGTTTTTATATGGCCAGCGGGTCAAAGCATTTTTACGCAAAAGTGCCAACCGGCAGTTTTCAGCCGTGTTTCCCAGCAACCAGTGGGGCTACGGTGCATTAAGCGTTTGCGAAGCCATGGGCGATTTGGTGGAATATACAAGGACGGGGGGCGCTTTTTCATGAACGAGACGGAGTCCGCCCAAGAGCTCTTCAACTCCCCCGACAGGGTGGCATTTGTTCTGCGGAAAAACGCGTTTATCGACCAGCTTATTCAAAACACCCCCGCTATCCATATCACGCAGCTTCTGGCCGGAAGGTATCTGGTCTGCTATACGGACACCGAAACTTTTAACAGCCTGATCAGCCAGTTCGGCTCCAGCTTTATCAGCTATATTTCTTTGGTGCTGGGCCTTCTTGACAGCGCAAACCTGTCGGCGGCGGGCATCATTCAGGTTCACCAGCAGCCTTATCTTGATTTGCGGGGGCAGGGCGTGCTGATGGGCTTTGTGGACACCGGCATCGATTATACCCAAAGCGTTTTTCGCTATCCCGACGGCACCAGCAAAATTCAATATCTCTACGATCAGACGGTAGACGGACCGCCCCCCGAAGGGTTTTTTGTCGGCACGGAGTACACGAACGAGCAAATCAACGAGGCTCTGCGCACCGCAAACCCCTATGAACTGGTCCCTCAGCAGGACGAGAGCGGCCACGGCACGTTTTTGGCCTCCGTGGCGGCAGGGGCCGAGTCCGGGGACTTTATCGGGGCCGCACCGGAATCCGAGCTGATTGTGGTAAAGCTGCGCAAGGCAAGCCCCTTTTACCTCAACTGGTTTGCCGTGCCGTCGTGGCAGCAATATGCTTATGAGTCCACCTCCGTCATGATCGGCGTGGAATACATTGTGAAAAAGGCCCGGGAACTGGACCGTCCGGTGGTCATTTGCATCGGTCTTGGCACCACCTTCGGCGCCCACGACGGCTTTACCATTTTCGAGGAATACCTCAGCAACATTGCAAACCTCCGCGGCGTATGCGTGTGCACCGCCGCAGGAAACGAGAGTCAGGCCCGCCACCATATGCAGGGTACCATCGCAGAAAAAGGCGCCACCCGAAACATCGATTTAAAAGTGGGCGAGGACGCGGGCAACGTCATCCTCGGCATTTGGAACACTATTGCAGACAAAATTTCTCTCTCTGTCCGCTCCCCCACGGGGGAGCTGGTGGGACGGATTCCCTCCCGCCCCGGGGCCTTCAGCCGATCTAATCTGATTCTGGAGAAATCCGCGGTTCAGGTGGAATATTACTTTCCCTACGAGAGTACGGGAAGCCAGCTTTCCTCCGTCAACATTTATAATGCCACACCGGGCATCTGGACCATCACGCTTTACGGAGACATTATTCTTGACGGTACATTCCACGCCTGGCTGCCCCTCACCGGCTTTGTCTCCCCCACGGTGGAGCTTTTGTCCGCCACGCCCTATTATACCGTCACCTGCCCATCCACCATGTTTGGCTCCATCAGCTGCGGCGCATACAACAGCACCACCGGCAGCCTTTATTCCGACTCCTCCTGGGGCCCCACCCGGCTGGACCGGATGGCCCCGGACATTGTGGCTCCGGGGGTAAACGTGGGAGGGATTTTTCCCACGGGACCCGGCGCCATGAGCGGGACCAGCGTGGCCTCGGCCATCACGGCGGGAGCCTGCGCACTGATGATGCAGTGGGGCATTGTGGAGCGAAATGACATATCCCTGAGCACCTATCAGATTCGGGCCTATTTAATCCGCGGATGCAACCGCAGCCCAACCATGACCTATCCCAATACCCAGTGGGGCTACGGTTCCCTGAATCTGATTCAAACCTTTAACCTTATGCGGGAGCTGTGACACTCCTGCCATCACGCTTTGAAAGGAGGCCGTGCAATGGCGGTCAATCCGTCTATGCAGCAATTTCTTGATTCGCCTGACACGGTGGGCTTTGTAGTGCGGGGCACCGACGACCTGGACCGCCTGATCGCGGAAAACCCGGATATTATCGCCACCCAAACCCTGGCGGGGCGGTATGTGGTGTGCTACACCACCGTGGAAGCATATCCCCGGCTGCTGACTACGCTGGGCGCCGGCTATATCAGCTCCATCGCGGTAATTCTGGGTCCTTTATGCGGACCGGGCCTGAAGGAATCGGGAATTTGCTCCATCCGGCAGCAGCCCTATATGAGCCTACACGGCGAGGGCGTGCTGATGGGCTTTGTAGATACAGGCATCGACTACACACAAAGCGTATTTCGTCGGGAGGACGGAAGCAGCAAAATTCATTTTCTCTATGACCAGTCCATTACCAGCACACCGCCAAAGGGGTTTTTTATCGGCACGGAATACACAAACGAGCAGATCAACCACGCTCTGGCGTCGGAAAATCCCTATGAAATCGTCCCCTCCCGTGACACCGCAGGCCACGGCACGTTTTTGGCCTCCGTGGCGGCGGGACAGCATCAAGAGGACTTTACCGGCGTGGCCCCGGAGACAGAGCTGATTGTGGTAAAGCTAAAAAAAGCCCGGCCATTTGGACTGGAGCTATTTGCCGTACCGAAGGAACAGGAAAACGCGTTTTCCTCCATTGCCGTGATGATCGGGGTGGAGTACATCGTGCAAAAGGCCCACGAGCTGAAGCGCCCGGTGGTGATTTGCCTTGGCATCGGCACCAACTTTGCCAGCCACGACGGCTTTTCCATCTTTGAGGAATATTTGAGTGGAATCGCAGCGCTGGCGGGCGTATGCGTGTGCGCCGCCGCCGGAAACGAAAGTCAGGCCCGTGGCCATACGAAGGGCATCGTCACGTCCAAGGGCGACTTCCGGAATATTGATATAAAAGTGGTGGAACCGGAGTCAAATTTCTTGATCTCCGTCTGGAGCGCCTTTTCCGACAAGCTGTCCGTCTCCGTTACCTCCCCCACCGGGGAATACGTGCCCAGAAAGCCGCCCAAGGACGGCGTTGTTCTCACTTTAAACGCGGTGATGGAGCGCTCTCAGGTACGGGTGGCCAGCTATTATCCGCTGGAGGGCAGCGGGGGCCAGCTAACCTCCGTCCGAGTTTTAAACGCCTCACCGGGAGTCTGGACCGTCACCATGCATGGAGACATCATTCTGGACGGGACCTTTAACGCGTGGCTCCCCATCACGGGCTTTGTCACCCCCGGCGTTGAGTTTTTGGATGCGGACCCATATTACACGATTACCGTGCCCTCCACCGCCATGGGCGCCATCGGCTGCGGAGCCTATAACAGCATGACCGGCACCTTATACCCCAACTCCTCATGGGGGCCCACCCGGCATGAGCAGGTGACCCCGGACCTTACCGCTCCCGGTGTAAATATCGAAGGCTTCTATCCCACGGGGCGCGGCGTGATGAGCGGCACCAGCGCAGCCGCTGCCATTACCGCCGGGGCATGTGCACTGCTGATGCAGTGGGGCGTGGTGGAGGGCAACGAGCCCACCATGAGCACCTGTCCTATCCGCGCCTATCTCATCCGGGGCTGCGACCGCACCCAGACCCTGTCCTATCCCAACCCCCAATGGGGCTACGGAACGCTGAACCTGCTGCAATCCTTCCAGCTTATGCGGGAAATGTAGAGTAATATCGCACCCACGATTGGAGGCGTTTTCCTTGAACGAGGAAGAACTGAGGGAATTTATCAACTCACCCGACACCGTTGACTTTATTGTCCGAGGAAACGACATCCTGGATAGTTTTCTGCGGGAGAATCCCAATGTTGTGGCAACCCAGACTCTGGCCGGGCGATATGTGGTCTGCTACACCAAGGCAAGCCAATTCATGGATACTCTGAGCCGAATGGGCAGTAACTATGTCAGCTCCCTGCCCGTGGTGCTGGGACTGCTGGGGCGACCCGAAGTGGAGGCCTCCGGCATTGGAGGCATCCATCGTCAGCCTTATCTGGGCTTACGGGGACGGGGCGTTCTGGTGGGCATTGTGGACACCGGCATCGACTATACCCAGCCTGTATTTCGCTACGAGGACGGAACCAGCAAAATTCAGGCTATTTTTGACCAATCTGCGGTGGGTACGCCCCCCGAGGGATTTTTTTTCGGCGCAGAATACACCCACGCCCAGATCAATGAGGCTTTAGCCTCAGAAAATCCCTATGAGATCGTGCCCCAGCGGGACACCGACGGCCACGGAACCTTTTTAGCCTCCGTGGCGGCAGGGCGGGAGGTAGACGGCTTTTTGGGCGCCGCACCGGATGCGGAGCTGGTGGTGGTAAAGCTGAAACGGGCCCGCCCCTTTTACACGGATTTGTTCGCCGTTCCTCCGGACCAGCCAAACGCCTTTGGCTCCACCGCCGTGATGATCGGGGTGGAGTACATTCTAGAAAAAGCCCAGGAGCTGAACCGCCCCGTGGTGATCTGCCTTGGAATCGGAACAAACTCCGGGAGCCACGACGGCTTTTCCATCTTTGAGGAATACCTCAGCGAAATCTCCAATCTGGTGGGAGTGTGCCTGTGCATTGCGGCGGGAAACGAAAGTCAGGCCCGCCACCACACGCAGGGGAGAATTTCCGCCGTGGGCGAATTCCAAAACATTGATATCTCCGTGACCAACGAATCCTCCGTCATTTACACCACCATCTGGAGCGGGGTGGCTGACAGGATGTCCGTAGCGGTCCGCTCCCCTACCGGAGAACTGGCCGCCAGAATTCCCCCGAAATCCGCAACCATTACCACCACCAATCTGGTTTTTGAGCAATCCTCTGTTCAGGTCGCGTACTTTTTCCCCCTTGAGGGCAGCGGCGGACAGCTCACCGCCGTGCGGGTAAACAACGCCATTCCGGGCATCTGGACCATCACCGTATACGGCGATCTGGTGCTGGACGGCGGGTTCAACGCGTGGCTTCCCCTTACGGGCATGTCCTCTCCGGGCATCGAATTTCTGGCGGCCAACCCCAACTACACCATTACTGTCCCCGCCACCACTGTGGGGGCCCTGTGCATCGGGGCTTACAACATTCTAGACGACAGCCTGTATCCAAGCTCTTCGTGGGGACCTACCCGCATCAACATGATGGCTCCGGACCTGTGTGCCCCCGGCGTCAATGTGGAGGGCATCTACCCCACCGGGCCGGGCACCATGACCGGCACCAGCGCGGCCGCCGCCATCACGGCGGGTGCCTGCGCCCTGATGCTGCAATGGGGCGTGGTAAACGGAAACGACGTCTCTATGAGCACCTATCAAATCCGGGCCTACTTAATTCGCGGCTGTCGACGCAGTCCCACTGTTTTTTACCCCAATACCCAATGGGGCTACGGTGCTTTGGATCTGGTGCAAACCTTCAATCTTATGCGGGAAACCCGATAGTCATAAACCTCGGCTTTCAGCGCACAGCCTTGCCCCGGCCTTCGGGCCGGGGTGCTTTTTGTTTGACAAATTTTACACGTTTCCCCTTCCTTCCACTTCGTCCTGCAATTTTTGTTGGGTTCGACTAAAAAGGCGTCCTTTTTTGAAAGCGCATCTGTAAAATATAGGAAATTAAGAGGGGGTGCTTTTATGGAACTGGAGCAGAGGGTTTTGATGCTGCCCATTGGGTGTGTTTTCCCCAATCCGGCCCAGCCCCGGCAGGTCTTTGACCCGGCGGGACTGGAATCGCTGGCCTCCTCCATTCGGGAAAACGGAATTTTGCAGCCCCTGACTGTCCGCCGCCAGGGACCGGACCGGTGGGAACTGGTGGCGGGAGAGCGGCGGCTCCGGGCGGCGGGGCTTGCGGGGCTTGCGGCCGTGCCCTGTCTTGAGTGGAGTGCCAACGACGCCGGAGCGGCGCTGCTGGCACTGGTGGAAAATCTCCAGCGGGAGGACCTGCACTATTTCGAGGAGGCGGAGGCTCTTTCCGCCTTTGTGCATAAAACAGGTATTACACAGGATCTGGCGGCAAAAAAGCTGGGCCTGTCCCCCTCTGCCCTTGCCAACAAGCTGCGGCTACTGCGACTGTCCCCTGAGTGCCGCCGGGTGCTGACGGAGGGTGGCCTGACCGAGCGCCACGCCCGTGCCCTTCTGCGGTTGGAGCGGGAAGACGAGCGGCTGGAGGCGGCGAAATATGCGGCCTCCGCCGGACTGAACGTGGCCCAGACGGAGCGGTATGTTACCCGGCGGATTGAGGCAGCGCAGCGCACGCCATTTCGCGGGCGGCGGACCTATGTGCTCAAAGATGTGCGCCTGTTTCTCAACAGCGTGGACCACGGGCTTCAGCTGATTCAAAGCGCCGGAATTGACGCCCAAAGCCAGCGGGAGGAAACGGAGGAAGCCATTATTCTCACCATCCGAATCCCCCGGGAGACAAGGGCCAAAGCATCCGGATTGTTACAGGATTGTAATGTCATTTCTCAAAAAACATGCTATACTGAGAACCACTAGGCCTATTTTGTTTCAATTCAGAAAGTACGGGGAGGAATCCATGGATACTGTGATGGTGCAGGAAGCGCAGAAAAAACAATTGAAGCTGCCTTTCGCCATTGCCTTTGTGCTGCTGAGCGTTTTGGCGGCTGGATATGTCGGCCTTTGCGCCTATGCCGCGAACAACGGCCAGCTTTGGAAAAACACCCAGGTTCTGGGTCAGGACCTGAGCGGGCTGACGGTGGCCCAGGCCGCACAAAAGCTGGAGCGGACCTTCCCTGATATGAAAATCGGCCTTTATCTTTACGACGACACGGCGTCTCAGGTACCGGAGCGCGCTCCGGTACCCGACGCCTATCTGGCTTTGGCAGATTTGGGGGCGGAGGTTTCCGCTTCCGCCGCGGCCCGCAGCGCCCATCAGGGAAATCTGCAAGGTAATTTTCTCACGCTGGGCTGGCGGTATCTCACCAATACGGGATCATTTTCCGACACGGCGGACCTGATCTCGCTGGACAAGGAACAGACGCAGGCCGCTGCGCAGGCCGCCGCGCAGCTTCTTTCCTTCCCCAGTCAGGACACCACCTATGAGCTGGGGGACGCCTCTATTTTGGTGCACATGGCCGAGGACGGCCGCACCGTGGACCTCCAGACGCTTATCCAGAGCATTGAGGGAGGCGCGTGGGATTTGAACCTTGCTCTGGACGTTCCCTATCTTGCCGAGCCTGCCCGGACAGTTTCCGCTCAGGAAATTTACGACCAGACCTCCGGCGACGTGAAAAACGCCGGATACGACGCGGCCACCGGCACCATTACGCCCGAGCGGGTGGGTGCGGACTTTGACGTGGCGCTGGCCCAATCCGCAATGAATGCCGCCAAGCCCGGCAGCACCGTGGAAATTCCCGCCGACGTGCAGTTTCCCGCCGTCACGGCAGAAGAGCTTGCCCCTGTTTTATTCCGGGACTTGCTGGGCTCCTACACCACCCACGTCGGCGGCACCGCCGCCCGCATCGGGAATGTGAATCTGGCCTCCTCCGCCGTCAACGGAACGGTTTTAAACAGCGGCGATATTTTTGATTATAATGAGGTGGTGGGCCAGCGGACCGCGGCCCGGGGCTATTTGCCCGCCCCCGCCTATGTCTACGGGGAGACGGTGGACGAAATCGGCGGCGGCGTGTGCCAGCCGTCCTCCACGCTGTATCTGGCGACGCTGAAGTCGGACCTTGAGATCGTGGAGCGGTACGCCCACCGCTATGTGCCCGCGTACATTCCCAAGGGGATGGATGCCACCGTCAGCTGGGGTGGTCCCAACTACCGTTTCCGCAACGACACCAATTATCCCATTAAGGTCGAGTCGGTTTACTCCAAGGGCTATCTCACCATGTCGCTGTATGGTACCAAGGTGGACGATACCACGGTGAAGATGACCAATAAAACCCTTTCCACTACACCGTTTACCGTGGTCTACGAGGACGACGCCACGCTCCCCGCCGGGACGGAGTCGGTGAAAGTCACTCCCTACACCGGTTATAAGGTGGAGACGTACCGCAATCTTTACGACGGCGAAGGAAACCTGATTTCCAGCACCTTTGAAGCCACCAGCGACTATAAGTCGCGCAACAAAGTTATCTTAAAAGGACCCGCTCCCGTGGTCAGTCCGCTTCCGGGTGAGGTGCCCGGTCAGGTCGTTCCGCCGGAAACACCCGGCACTCTGCCCACTGAGGAACCCGGCGGCACGACAGCTCCCTCGGAGGAAACGCCCGGCACCGTCATGCCCCCCGCCGAAGAAACGCCCGTCTCCGGGGATACAGGGACAGGCAATGTCGCGGAGCCCGGCCCGGATGCAATTATCTCGCCTCTCCCCTCGCTGTAATCGGGGGTAAGCCTTACGGTCAGCATTTCTTTTTAATAGAATATCTTGCTCTTTCATGTAATAACAGACAGGAAAAAGCCCCTGTTTCAATACAATCTGTATTGAAACAGGGGCCCTTTTTGTATATTACGACGACGGGGAATGCCCACAAAACGCCACCCAGTCAGGCCGGTATACAGCCACACATCACACAGATTCGGTGCGCGCTGCGGGAGGGGCAACGCTTTTCCCCCGTGGTTTGATGCATAACTCAGCCCCGCTCTTTTTTCAGCCGGCGAATGTCCCGTCCAAAAAACGGAAGTATCTGATACTCTCCCTCAAGCCGCGAGCCAATCTGCGCCCCGTACCGCCGGGCAAGCTCCTCCGGGGAAAGGTTGGTGTTCAAAATCACCGACCGGCGCTCTAAAAGCCGGGTGTTGACAATTTCATACAGCGCGCTCTGGACAAAAGAGGTGGTCATCTCCGTGCCCAAGTCGTCCAGAATCAGCAGGTCGCAGCGCATAATGCGCTCCACGTCCTCTTCCAGGCTCTCCCCCTCGTCCCGCCCGAATTTCCGGTCCTCAAGCCGGGAAAATACGTGGGACGCGGTGTCGTACACCACGGAAAAGCCCGCGGCGCTGACCTCCCCCGCGATGGCGGCGGAGAGAAAGGTTTTTCCAAGGCCAGGCTTTCCGTACAGCAGCAAATTTCCACCGTGCTTTTTAAACGCGTGGGCATAGTTTGCGCAGACCTCATACACCGTTTCCATGTTCTCCCTCGGGGAGATCCCATAAACAGGGTCCGGGGTCTGATCGTACCAATCCATGGAAAAGGTATCGAAGCTCTGCCCTGCCAGATCCAGTGTGCGGGACAGCTCGGCCTGCTGCTCCTCGGCGTAATATCGCTTCATGCAGACACACGCCGCCTCACCCTTTGTCCCCGCGTCGCCGCATAGCGGACAGGCGGGCTTGTATTCAAGATAGTCCGGCGAAAACCCCAAATCCGCCAGAAGCTGCACCCGCTCCTGCTGGAGGCTGAGGTTTCCGTCCCGCAGCACGGCCACGGCCGGGCGGGGGTCCGACCCCTTACGCAGGGCGGAGACAATGATGCGGCTCATGGTGGCTGTCAGCTCCGCATCGATCTCCCGCAGTCGGGGCGCGCGGGCATAAACCTGTTCCTGCCGCCTGCGGAAGGCCTCCTCCCGGCGGCGGCGGTCCGCGTCGAACCGGGCGGATGCCCGGCGCATGATTTTTCCGTCGTAGGACACTCCGCTCCCCCCTTACTCCTTGCCCCGGTGCAGCGCCTGCACATATCGGCGCATCTCCTCCTCCGGCGGGCGCTGGTCCCGACGGGCCGACTGGGTCTGCTGCGTCTGGGGACGGTCCCCCGCCGCCACCTGCTCCGGTGTGTGCAGCCCCGCTTCGTGCCAGCGCTTCAGGATGCCGTTTATGTAAGGCCACTTCAATTCGTGGCACTTTAAAACCGTTTTTTCATAAGCGAGGGCCACCGTCTCCGGCAAAAAGCCCCACTCCTGCCACCCGGCCAGATATTTTTCCTCTGCCGCCACAGGAGGCCTGTCCCCCAACTGGAGGACCCGCATATAGGCAGGCAGGGCCTCCTGCCGCCGGGCATACTTTTTCAGATACTCCGCCGCCGCGCTTTGGGTGTCAAGCCCCATCCGCGCCCACGCGTACCCCTCTTTTTCAATCTGGCGCAATGTGGGGCGGCGTCCCTCGCCATAGCGCAGGCGAATGCGCTCCGCGCAGTGGCATACCAGAAGGTAAATCACATCGGAGGGCAGGCCCAGATAGTCGTAAAGGCCCAGCAGCGTCCCCATGTCCGGGGTGGAAAGTTTTTTCCCCAGCTTCCGTTCCACCTCAGCCGCAAGGCCGCGAAACACCCCGTCATCCTCCAGCGCCCCGGTCACGTCCTCCTGCCGGTAGTCCGGCCGCTCGTCCGACGGCTCGGGAATCTCCGCCGCCGGGGCAGACACCAGCTCCAACTGGCGCAGCACCAGCTCCGCCGATTCGATGCGGCTTCGCTCCCAGCGCAGCTCTCCCGCAAGGGACCGGGGCTGGGTAAGCCCCTGATGGCGCAGCAGCGCCAGATATAAAAGGGACGCGTCCCCATCCCCCCGCTCTAAAAGGCGGCGCAGCGCGGCCCCGGATACGGTGACGCTCTCGTCTCCCAGATGCTTTAAAATTCCCGCCACTCGGCGCGCCTCCCCTCTGTCTTATGGCAGCGCCGCTCACCAAGGTGCGCGAAATTGCCCGTTCTCCCGGAGACGAAACCGTCCCGGCTTTTTGACATTCCCCATTGTATACGACTTGAACGCTTCTGACAAGCCCAAAACTTTGCCCCGACGTGGAAAAAAGCTGGAATCCTGCTGGCATATATGATATAATGCTGACTTATGAAAATGGGTTTTTATGCCGCGCCCGGGCGGCAGCTTTAAAAGAGGAGGAATCACAGGATGAATAACCGTGTCACCGTGACGATCTGCGGAGAGGACTACAATTTTGTGGCGGACGAGTCCCCGGAATACATGGAAAGAGTGGGCGCCTTTGTAGGCAAAAAAATGGACGAGCTGCTCACCGTCGCCAAGGTGGGCCGGACGGACGCCGCCGTGCTTACCGCCGTCAACATCGCGGACGAGCTGTTTAAATCCTATGAGGCGGCTGAAAAGCTGCGCTCCGAGATTAAAAACTACGCGGATGAGGCGGGCCGTGCCCAAGGTGAGGTTTCCGACTTGAAGCGGGAGGTTTTCCGCCTTCAGCAGAAGCTGGACGCCAAAACCGGCGGAAACGGGAATCGGCGCTGATGCGACCCGAACTTCTCTCCCCCGCCGGGTCACCGGAGTCTCTTCGCGCCGCCGTGGAGTGCGGGGCAGACGCGGTGTATCTGGGCTGGGGCAGTTTCAATGCCCGGCAGAGCGCGAAAAACTTCTCCGATGAGGAATTTTCCGGGGCCTTGCAATACTGTCACGAGCGGGGCGTAAAGGTCTACCTGACGCTGAATACGCTGGTGTCCGACCGGGAACTGGACGCCGCCCTCGCCTGCGCGAAAACTGCCTCCGCTCTGGGCGTAGACGCGGTGCTTGTGCAGGATTTAGGCCTGTTTGACCTGCTGCACCGCGCTCTGCCGGACCTTCCGCTCCACGCCAGCACCCAGATGAGCCTGTTTACCTCCGGGGGGGCCTGCGAAGCGGCGGCCGACGGGTGCGAGCGGGTGGTGATCGCCCGGGAATGCTCCCGGGAGGACACCGCCCAAATCTGTAAAAATTGCCCCGCCGAGATTGAGGTCTTTGTTCACGGAGCGCTGTGCATGTGCTATTCTGGCCAGTGCGCTATGAGCGCGCTGATCGGGGGCCGGTCGGGAAATCGGGGCCGGTGCGCCCAGCCCTGCCGCCTGCCCTATACCCTGACAGAACTATCTGGGCCGGACGTGTCCGGGTTGGACAGCCCCTCGGCTTTGCTGGGAAAACCGAAAAAAAACACCTACCCCCTCAGTCTGAAAGACAATTGTCTGGCAGGCTTTTTAGAGGACATGGCCCAAATGGGCGTGGCTTGTTTAAAGCTGGAGGGGCGCATGAAGCGCCCGGAGTATGTGGCGGTGGTGACGGGCATCTATGCCCGCCTTCTGCGGGAGGGCAGAGGCCCCACGGCGGAGGAAGCCGCCGCGCTGGAGGCCGCTTTTTCCCGCTCCGGTTTTACCGACGGGTACTGGCGGGGCCTTTCCGGTCCTGCTCAGTTCGGCGTGCGTCCTGCGGACGTAGAGGAGCCCAAGGAGCTGTTTGCTCAGGCAAAGGCCGCTGTTGAAAAGGGTGGTCTGCGGACTGTCCCCGTGACCATGGAGGTCGTTTTTCGTAAAAATGAGCCCTGCACCCTGACCGTCCGGGACGGCGCAGGACGGGAGGGCATGGCCACCGGCCCCGCCCCCGAGGAAGCCCGAAACCGGGCGGTGACGTCAGAGGAGTTGGAAATCCGGCTGAAAAAAACCGGCGGCACGGCCTATCGGTGTGAAGCCGTGTCGGTGACGCTTGAGAACGGACTGTCTGTTTCGGCGGCAACGGTAAATGCCCTGCGGCGGGACGCTTTGGCAAATCTCACCGCCCTGCGGATTGCGCCGCCAAAGCGGCGCGTTTTGTCCGTCCCCCCTCTTGAAAAGGCAACTGTCTATACCGGAGAACCGGCGCTGACCTGTTCTCTTGTCCGCCCGGAGCAGCTTACGCCGGAGCTTTTGGCGCTGCGCCCGGAGCGGGTATATCTCCCCTTGGAGCTTTTTGAAACGCTGGACACTTTGCCCCCATTTGACGGGGAATACTGCGTCGTTCTCCCTCGTGTCTGGCGGGACGGGGACGAGCCGTATTTTTCCGAGCTGCTGAAAAAGGCTTCAGGTCTGGGTGTTTCCGCCGCCATGGTTGGAAATCTGGGGCATCTGCCTCTGCTGCGCAATCAGGGCTTTTCTCTTTACGGCGATTTTGGCCTGAACGTTTTTAACGGACGGGCACTTTCCTATCTGGCGGATAAGGGCCTTCACTCCGCCACGGTTTCCTTTGAGCTGCGGGGTGCGCAGATTCGGGACATGCCGAAAGCTCTGCCCACGGAGGCCATTGTCTACGGACGCCTTCCTCTGATGATTACGGAAAACTGCCTTGTTCGCAACGAAACCGGCTGCTCCTGCCGCCGTCCCTACGCGCTGACAGACCGAACGGGCGCAGACTTTCCACTTCTTCCCACATGGGGCCATCGGACGGAGGTTCAAAACTGCAAACCTTTGTATCTGGGGGACCGGGACGACTGGAAGCGCCTTGGCCTGCGGTATGCCCGGCTGCGATTTACCACGGAGTCCCCTGAGGAGTGCGTTCAGGTTTTTCGGGATTATCTTTCCCGCGGGGATGCACCGGCGGAATTTACCCGAGGTCTGTTTGACCGGGGTGTGGAGTGAGGAATTCCACTCCCGTTTGTAATATTTGAGATTGATTTTACAATTTGTATTGATTTTGGAGTGTTTATGAATATCAAGGTCCGTTATCTTTGCGAGGATTTAGAGCCGCTGCGCTATGTGGACGGAAAGTCCGACTGGATTGATTTGCAGGCGGCGGAGACGGTGACGCTGAAGGCAGGAGAATTCCGCCTGATTTCTCTGGGCGTGGCCATTGCCCTGCCGGAGGGCCATGAGGCCCATATTGTCCCTCGAAGCTCCACCTTTAAAAACTACGGCATTTTGCAGACCAACTCCATGGGCGTGGTGGACAACAGCTATTGCGGGGACAACGATTTGTGGCGCTTTCCCGCCTATGCCACCCGAGACGTGACGTTGGAAAAGGGCACGCGCATCTGCCAGTTTCGGGTGATGGAGCATCAGCCCCGGCTGGAATTTACCGCCGTGGAGCATCTGGACGGTCCCGACCGGGGCGGTTTTGGGTCCACGGGGAAGTGATTTTTACCAAAAAAAGAAATATTCCGGCGGCTTTGCCCGCTTTTGGAATAAGGAGAACGCAGGATGTCTAAGATGATATTGGCCTCCGGGTCCCCCCGTCGGCAGGAGCTGCTTCGGCTGATGGGCGTCAGCGAGTTTGAAATCCGTCCCCCGGAGGTGGAGGAAGACTTTCCGGCCGGGTTGACCCCGCAGGAAACGGTGGAATACATCTCCCGGAAAAAATGCGGCGCGGCTGCGGCTGTGGCCGCCCCGGACGAGATTATTATTGCCGCGGACACCATGGTATTTGTGGACGGTGCGCCCTTGGGCAAGCCCACAGACGAGGCGGATGCCCTGCGGATGCTGACGCTGCTCCAAGGCCGGGGCCATCTGGTCTGCACAGGGGTAAGCGTCTGCGGTAATGGAACAACCGTGACCGAGTCCGAATCCACGGAGGTCTTTTTCCGGCCTGCCGGTCAGGAAGAACTGGTAGCCTATATCCGCAGCGGCGAGCCGATGGACAAAGCCGGAGCCTATGGGGTTCAGGGGCTGGGCGCACTTTTGGTGGAGGGCATCCGGGGCGACTTTTACAACGTGATGGGCCTTCCCGTTCTGCGGCTGAGCCGCATGCTGGGTCGGTTTGGCATTCGTTTTTTTAACTGATTTTAATTGCTGAGAATTTGTCGGGGGCATTGACTTGAAAGAATTTCTGAAACGGCACGGACTTTGGGTTCTGTTCGCCACGGCGGTAATCGCTGTGGTGCTTGCGGTGCTCTCTGTGTTCAGCACCACCTCCTCCCCGCTGGTGAATCTGGCGCAGACCATTACCTCCCCCTTTCGGGCGGCCTACACCGCCGCCGCAGGCTGGTTGATGGATAAGCAAAGCTACTATGAGGACACCTCGGCTTTGAAGGCGGAAAACCAGGAGCTGAAAAAGAGGATTGCCGAAATGGAGGCCGAGGTGCGTCAGGCCCAGAATGACAGCGAGGAAAACGAGCGGCTGCGCAGCCTGATGAATCTGCGGGAGCAGCGCCGGGACCTCAGCGATTTGGAGGCCGCTACCATCACGGAGCACTCCACCTCCAACTGGACCAGCTATCTGACACTGAACCGGGGCACCGACCACGGCGTGGAGAAAAACGACTGCGTGATTACGGAGGCCGGTTATCTGGTGGGCGTGGTCAGCGAGGTGGGGAGCAACTGGTGCACCGTGCTGAACATTGTCGACACAGACACCTCCATGGGCGCGCAGGTCTTCCGCACGGACGACATCGGCGTGGCCGAGGGAGACTTTGCCCTGATGAGCCGCAGTCGGCTGCGGCTGGACTTTCTTCCCGCCGGAGCGCAGCTTTTAAACGGCGACCTGGTGGTGACCTCCGGCCTTGGCGGCTACTATCCCTCCGGTCTTGTCATCGGCATGGTGGAGGAGGTTCAGACCGACGATTCCGGGGCCACATCCTATGCCATTTTGCGCCCCAGCGCGGAGTTTGACGACCTGACGCAGGTTTTTATCATCAAATCCTTCGACATTGTGGATTGAAAGGCGGCGTTTATGACTCCCCGACAGGAAACCATTCATAAATGGGGGCTGTACGCCCTGCTTACGCTGTTTTGCTGCGCGTGGCAGGGGGCGGTGCTGCAATATGTGCGGCTTGGGGGCGTGTTTCCCTTTGTCTATCCTATTCTTGCCGCCATTCTCTCCACGCTGGAGGGTCCTCTTTCCGGAATGATTTATTCTCTGGTTCTGGGCGTGGTGTGCGATTTGACCATCTCCGCGCCCATTCCCTGCTTTTACACGCTGGTGTTCCCTCTCGCGGGCCTGCTGGCGGGGATTTTGGCCAGAAGCGTGCTGTCCTCCGGTTTTCTCAGCGCGCTGGTGACCTCTATGGCCGCGTTTGTTCTTACCGGCGCGTTCCACGGGTTGATTTTTATGTTCGCTTCCCGCCCTGCATGGGGGCAGGCGGCCATTGTCTGCGCGAAGGAGCTGGCGGTGTCCCTTCCCTGGGCGCTACCGGTGTATTTTCTCTTTCGACGAGTGTGGCGCAGGTGCCTTGAAAACGAGCCTACCCGCCTCTAGGTCCCAGTTTTGCGCCTTACGCGGCGGACTTTTCTTCAAGTTTTTACAAATGCTTGCTTTGCGGACCCGCGTCTTTTTTGGCGTGGACCCGCCCGATTGTCTGGAGGTAGACCCTTGCTTGAGACAAAATTCAACTCCACCCGCCGCCTGTATGTTTTAAGCGGCTTTTTGCTCTGCGTACTTTTGACCTATATAGGCGTGATGTACGACACGCAAATCAACAACGGAAGCTATTACCGGGAGCAGTCTGTCCGCACCATCGCCAGCACGGAGACGGTAGAAGCCTCCCGGGGCATTCTTACTGACCGCAACGGGCAGGTAATGGTGTCCAACCGACAGACCTATGCCCTGACTTTTGACATGTCCCTGCTGAATGAAGAGGATGACAAAAACGAGTCCATTCTGCGTCTGATTCAGCTATGCAGAAAGAGGGGCATTCTGTGGAAAGACAATCTTCCCATGAGCCAAACCGCGCCCTATGCTTACACTGTGGACACCGCCGGAACGGTACAGCGGGACCGCTTTTCCAAATTCCTGCAATCCAGCCTGAAGGCCCTGTCCACCAATGTGAGCCGGGAAAACGTCACCAATGACTTGCTTTCCTCTATTCTCTCGCCGCGTGAGCTGATGAATCAGATGCGGACTTTTTTCGAGATTCCGGAGGATTGGTCGGATGTGGACGCAAGGGCCGTTGCCGGAGTACGCTATGAGCTGGAAATCCGCAAGCTGGTCAACACCACGGCCTATGTCTTCGCGGAGGATGTGGACACGGAGCTGATTTCTCTGGTAAAAGACGGAAACTACCGGGGCGCAAAGGTTTTCACCTCCTCCGTCCGGGAGTATGACATCGATGCGGCGGCCCATGTGCTGGGCACTGTGGGCCGCGTGGAAGCAGAGGATTTAGCCGCCAACCCCGATGTTTACAGCGGTGAGGACTGGATTGGAAAGTCCGGTGTGGAGCTGGCCTTTGAGAATTATCTCCGGGGCGAGGATGGAACGCGGCTGATTTCCTCCAATGATCAGGGGAAAATCACCAGTGAATTTTACACCGCCCAGCCCCAGCCGGGAAACACCGTCGCCCTGACGCTGGACCTGAATCTTCAGGAAGCCACGGAGCAGGCGCTGGCCAACACCATTACCGAGATGAACGAAAAGGACGGCAACACTACCCGGGGCGCGGGCGCGGCGGTGATTGAGGTGGGCACCGGCGAGGTTTTGGCGCTGGCTTCCTATCCCACCTTCAGCCTTGCCAGCTACAATCAGGATTACACGCTGTTCAGCAGCGACCCGGGGGAGCCGTTTTATAACCGAGCCACCCACGGCCGCTATCCCCCCGGTTCCACCTTCAAGCCCTGCACGGCCATTGCCGCGCTGGAATCCGGCGTGGTAACTTTGACGGAGAAAATCCGGGACACAGGCCGCTGGTACTACCCCGACATGATCGCGGGAACAGATCCCTTTTCCGCCTGGTGCTGGAACCGGAGCGGTCACGGCCTGCAAAACATTACGCAGGCCATTACCAACTCCTGTAACTATTTTTTCTACACCATGGGTTATCGCCTGGGAATTGAGCGACTGGACGAATATGCCGCGGCCTTTGGCCTTGGCAGCAAAACCGGCATTGAAATCGGAGAAGACCCGGGCATTCTGGCAGGACCGGAATACTCCGAATCCGTGGGCCAGACGTGGTATGGCGGCAACACCGTCATGGCCGCCATCGGACAGTCCGACAACCTCTTCACCCCCCTTCAGCTTGCCAACTACATTGCCACGCTTGTGGGTGGGGGCGAGCATTATCCGGCCCACCTTCTCAAATCGGTAAAGGCCTATGACAACTCTTCCGTGATTTTTACCGGCGTACCGGACCCGGTGAATACCATTGAAATCAAGCCGGAAAATCTGGCCGCCGTGAAAAACGGAATGCATGACCTGACCACCAAAGGAAGCCTTGCCAGCTACTTCCGCAACTGTGTGGTGGACACGGGCGCAAAAACCGGCACGGCGCAGATTACCAAGAGTACCAAAAATAACGGCGTATTCGTTTGCTTTGCCCCTTTTGACGACCCGGAAATTGCCGTAGCCCTGGTGATCGAGCAGGGTGGTTCCGGTGCCGCACTGGCCTCCACCGCTGTGGAAATTCTCAACGCCTATTTTACCAAAGAAGAAATTGGCACCGTGATTCTGGGAGAGAATCAGCTTCTTCCGTAATTATTTGCTGCGGTCCGGCAGGAGCAATCCGGCCGGGCCGTTTCTTTATTCTGCATTGATTTCCACTTTCTGGAAAGGACTGTGCCTGTTATGAGCGAACCCTTTGTCTTTGACCCCAGACACAGCCTGTGCAAAGAGCCCTTTGGGGCGGCAGTCTGTGGGGGGCGGGTTTTATTTCGCACGCGTCCTCTCGCGCGGGAGGGCTTTACCCATTGCGCGCTTGTTTTACATCTTGAATTTTCCGATGTGCGGGAAGAGCGGGAACTGCCGCCCGGCGGCCCGGCTGGAGACCGAGTTCTTTTTTCCCTCGCCTATGATGCGCCGGAGGAGCCGGATTTGGTGTGGTATCACTTCCGTTTCTGGCGGGACGATGGCTCCGGCTGCGAGTTGGACACCACGGGCTATCGCAGCGACGGACGCGCCATTGATTGGCAGCTGACGGTGTACGACGCTTCCCACCCGACGCCCAAGTGGTTTGGCGACGGCGTAACCTATCAGATTTTCCCCGACCGATTTTGCCGTCTGTCGGTTCCCGATCCTGCGGGCCTTGTCGGCAACCGGACGGTTCACGAACATTGGGAGGATACGCCCCATTGGCGACCCGATCAGCAGGGCGAGGTGCGAAACAGCGACTTTTTTGGCGGTTCCCTACAAGGCATTCTTTCCCGCCTGGAGGAGCTGGAGCAGTTGAGCGTCACCACGCTCTACCTCTGCCCCGTGTTTGAATCCGCCTCCAACCATCGATACGACACGGCAGATTATACACGCATTGACCCCATGCTGGGGACAGAAGCGGATTTTCGGGAGCTGTGCACCCGGGCGGCAGAGCGCGGTATCCGCGTATTTTTGGACGGCGTGTTTAACCACACCGGGTCCAACAGCGTTTATTTCAATGCCGAGGGGTTTTATCCCGGCCCCGGCGCGGCACAGAGCCAAAGCTCCCCCTACTCCGACTGGTACAGCTTTCACCCCTGGCCAAACGATTACGACGCATGGTGGGGTATCCGCACACTCCCCTCCGTAAACGAAAGCAGCCCGTCTTACGGAAGGTTTATTATTGACGGGGAACACTCTGTGGTCCGCCGCTGGCTGCGGGCGGGAGCCTCCGGTTGGCGGCTGGATGTTGCCGACGAGCTACCGGATGAATTTATTGCCCGTCTTCGGGCGGCGATGGAAGAGACAAAGCCCGACAGTGTTTTGATTGCCGAGGTTTGGGAGGACGGCTCCAATAAAATTGCCTATTCTCAGCGCCGTAAATATTTGCTGGGGTCTGAGGCCCACGGCCTGATGAACTACCCCTTCAGAACCGCGGCGCTTGCCTTTTTGCAGGGTGGCGATGGGGCGGATTTTAGGGAGGCCATGGAAGGCATTCGGGAAAACTATCCCCCGCCCGCTTTTTACAGCGCTATGAATTTTCTGGGGACCCACGACACTCCCCGGATTTTAACGGTGTTGGGTACGACAAGCCCTCCCTCTTCCAAGGAAGACCGAGCTGTGTCCTCCCTCTCCCCCGCGGAGCGGACAAAAGGGTTGGCCCTCCTCCGTACAGCGGCGGTTCTGCTGTACGCTTTTCCTGGCTCTCCCATGCTGTACTACGGCGACGAGGCCGGCATGGAAGGCTGGGAGGACCCCTTTAATCGCCGCACCTATCCTTGGGGCGGTGAGGATACGGACCTTCGGAACTTTTACATTTGCCTTGGGCGGCTGCGCGGAGCAAGGACCTCCCTCCGGCAGGGCGACATTTACTATCTCTTTGCTTCCGGACATGGCTTGGTGTTTTCACGGAGTTGGGAGAATGAGACGACCGTTGCCGCACTGAATGTTGGGTCTGAGCCAATAGCACTGGAACTTCCATGGCACACCTCTCAGGCGCAGGACGCACTCACCGGTCAAACTTTTGCTGTTGTCAGCGGTGTCTTAACGCTGGAGCTCCCCCCCTGCTCCGCTATGCTTCTGATTTAAACCAGTTACCCCGGATTGTTTCACGTGAAACAATCCGGGGTCAATTCATAGATGCCGGCTCCAAAAAGGCTTGTCCAAACCAAAGCGATGTGCAGCGCTTGTTCTTGTGCGTTTTATACCCTGAATGTTTCACGTGAAACATTCAGGGTATACTAAATTTGCTTTATTCCACAAACCCAGAGAGTGGCACACCTCTTCTTCGTTGTTTTTGTAAAAGCTTTTCTATTTTTGTGTTTTTCTGCGCCAACCGCCTTGAATCTCAAGAAAAACCTTGTTATAATGTCACAAGGAACCTTTCACAGGCTGTTTTTGCCCGCAAACGCGGGCAACGCGACTATACACGCACGGGAACCTCTTTAACCGGGTGGTTTGTCTTGCTTTATAAAGCGGTACAACTCTTTGGGACTAGCTTGTGCGTTTGCATGATGTGCACACCGCAAACATACGCAGTGCCGCTTTTTTGCGGTTTTGAAGTCTATCAGATCAGAATTGAGAGAAAGCGGCGCGTTTGACTGCCGTTACGGGAAAGCGGGTGCTGTATTGGCAAAAATTATCGCGATTGTGAATCAAAAGGGCGGCGTGGGGAAAACCACTTCCTGTGTGAACCTTTGCGCCGCAATGAAAGACGCAGGGCAGCGGGTGCTGCTGTGCGACTTTGATCCCCAGGCCAACGCCACCTCCGGCATGGGAGTGGACAAAACATTGTCTAAGGGCGTGTATGAGGTGGTTATCGGCGAGGCCCCGGCGGCAGACGCCATCGTAACAACAAAATACGGCGATGTCCTTCCCTCCAACAAGGCGCTGGCGGGCGCAGGCATTGAGTTGATTGCCATGGAGCGGCGGGAATACCTGCTGAAGGACGCGCTGGCACAGGTGTCAGACAGCTACGACTTTATTTTTATTGACTGTCCTCCCTCTTTGGAGCTGCTGACCTTAAACGCCCTTTGCGCTGCCGACTCCGTTTTGGTTCCGGTGCAGGGGGAATACTTCGCACTGGAGGGGCTGAGTGACCTGATGAACACCGTGCGGATTGTCCGCCGGTCCTTAAATCCACGTCTGGAGCTGGAGGGCGTTCTGCTCACCATGTTCGATGGGCGGACCAATCTGGCGCTCCAGGTGGCAGAGGAGGTTAAGCACTATTTTCCCGGGAAGGTCTATGCCACCGTGATTCCCCGGAATGTACGCTTGTCCGAGGCGCCCAGCCATGGAAAGCCTATCTTCTCCTACGACCGCGCCTCTCGTGGCGCGGAGGCCTACGGCGCGCTGGCCGCCGAATTTTTACAGAAGAATCGCTGATTCTGGAAAGGAGTCGCTATGGCGTCTCAAAAATCCGGGTTGGGACGGGGCCTTGGCGCCCTGTTGGGAGACGACGTGCTGAAAACAGAAACCTCAGGCACCTTCTCTCTGCCGATTTCCCAGGTGGAGAGCTGCTCCACCCAGCCCCGCAAGAGCTTTGACGGGGACGCATTGAACGATTTGGCGGATTCTATCCGCCGCCACGGAATTATTCAGCCGCTTACGGTACGGAAGCTCGCTTCCGGGTACTACCAGATTGTTGCAGGAGAGCGCCGCTGGCGCGCCGCCCGGATGGCGGGTCTTTCAGAGGTGCCGGTTGTGGTTGTGGAGGCCGACGACCGAAAGGCCGCGGAGCTTGCCATGATTGAAAACCTCCAGCGGGAAGACCTGAACGCCATGGAAGAAGCCGCCGGCTTTCAATCCCTGATTCAGTCCTATCGCATGACACAGGAGGAGGCCGCCGAAGCCGTTGGCAAGTCCCGCAGTGCCGTGGCAAACGCATTGCGCCTGCTGACTCTCTCCCCCGCCGTAAAAACACTGGTGGAGGACGGAACCTTGTCCGCAGGACATGCCAGAGCCCTGCTTCCCCTCTCCCCCGCTTTGCAGGAAAGCGCGGCACGATCCGTGATCTCCGGGGGACTTTCCGTCCGCCAGACGGAGGCACTGGTGAAAAAACTGAGCGCCGAGAAGCCGGAAGAAGAGACTGCTTCCTCCGACCAGGTGGACTATGCGGCAGAGGCGCAGCGGGAGCTGGCCTCCCGGCTGGGCCGGGGCGTAAAAATTGTATCAGGCCGGAAAAAAGGCCGGGTGGAACTTGAATATTACGGAGTGGACGATCTCAATGATTTGCTGGAGGCCTTGACGCTTCTTCGAATCAAGCGCGCCCAATCTGAACAGATGTGAGGAATACACTGAACATGAAACTGGAAAAGCGCAGCACAGGAGCCGAGGACGCAGCTCCCGCGCCGGAAGTCAGTACCCCGGGCGGGAAGAAAAACAAGCCCGTCGTCGTCTATATTATGGTCCTGTTTATTGTGGCCTTTTTACTCATGGCGCTGTCCTTTTTAACCCATCAGCGCAGTAACGAGGAGGTCATCGGTACCTTGCAAAGCTCCGTTTCCACCTTACAGGAGCTTCAAAAAAGTCAGGATGAAAACCTGCGGCTTCACTCCCGGCTGGAGGATACAGAAAAACAAGTTCAGGAACTGGAATCCCAAGTGAAGGAGCTGGAGGACGCCGGAGTGAAGTCGGATGACAAGACGGATGCGCTGCTCTCTCTGTACCTTTTGCAGCAGCAATACGCCGCCAAGGACTTTGACGCCTGCCGGCAGACCCTTCAATCCATGGAGGACGCGGGACAGCCCGACCTTCTCCCCAAGGATGGTCTGGGCGAGGTTGTCTCACCGTCCCAGCGATACCAGCAATTGAAGGAAGCCGTGATGTCGGCGTGGTAGGCCCCGGCTTCCATTGACCCTATAAAATTTTACACGGTATGTGGTAAGGAGAAAACGAATATGCTGGATATCAAATTTGTCCGGGAGAATCCCGACGCAGTCAAAGAGAACATCCGAAAAAAGTTTCAGGACACCAAGCTTCCTCTGGTAGACGAGGTCATTGAACTGGACGCCAAGCGCCGCGCTGCCATCGCGGAGGCAGACCAGCTCCGCTCAGACCGGAACCGGCTGAGCAAGCAGGTCGGCGTACTGATGGGACAGGCCAAGAAGGACCCCTCCAAGCTGGAGGAGGCCGAGAGCGTAAAAAAGCAGGTCACAGACAACGCCCATCGGCTGGAAGCGCTGGAAAAACAGGAAGCACAATTGGACGAGGACATTCGCAAGCGGATGATTGTCATTCCCCAGATCATTGACCCCTCCGTGCCTCTGGGTGCGGACGACAGCGCCAACGTGGAGGTTCAGCGTTTCGGCGAGGCAAAGGTCCCCTCTTTTGAAATTCCCTATCACGTGGATTTGATGGAGCGGTTTGACGGCATTGATCTGGAGGCCGCAGGCCGTGTCTCCGGCAACGGATTCTACTATCTGCTGGGGGACATTGCCCGGCTGCACGAGGCTGTCTTGGCCTACGGGCGGGATTTTATGATTGACAAGGGCTTCACCTACTGCATCCCCCCCTTCATGATTCACGGCAACGTGGTGGAGGGCGTCATGAGCCAGACGGATATGGACGGCATGATGTACAAAATTGAGGGGGAGGACCTGTACCTCATCGGCACCTCGGAGCATTCTATGATTGGCCGATATATCGACCAGATTTTGCCCGAAGCCTCCCTGCCCCAGACGCTGACCTCCTACTCCCCCTGCTTCCGCAAGGAAAAGGGCGCCCACGGCATTGAGGAGCGGGGTGTTTACCGCATTCACCAGTTTGAAAAGCAGGAAATGATTGTGGTCTGCAAGCCCGAGGAGTCCAAGGAGTGGTACGAAAAGCTCTGGGCAATGTCCGTGGAGCTGTTCCGGTCGATGGACATTCCCGTGCGGCAGCTTGAATGCTGCTCCGGCGATCTGGCGGATTTGAAGGTCAAGTCCTGCGACATTGAGGCGTGGTCCCCCCGCCAGCAGAAGTATTTTGAGGTCTGCTCCTGCTCCAACCTGGGCGACGCGCAGGCCCGGCGGCTGCGCATTCGCTACAAGGACGAAGACGGAAAGATGCAGCTTTGCCACACGCTGAACAACACCTGCGTGGCCCCGCCCCGGATGCTGATTGCATTTTTGGAGAATAATTTGCAGGAGGACGGCTCGGTGCTGATTCCTGCCGTCCTGCGCCCTTATATGGGCGGCAAGGAAAAATTGATTCCCAAGCACGCCTGAGATTTCGGAGTTGATTTCCGTTTGTAGTATTTTATGCAAATATTACAAATAGTTAAACCCGTTTGGAGCCTTTGGCACACTCTCGGCACAGGTTTCCCTTCGTTTTCGGCGGGAAATCGGCTCTATTTGGGTCATGCTCTTCAAACCATTGCGCCGCAGCGGCTTGAAGGCTACTGCACTTTAAAAAAGGAGACTTGCTTTCATGACAAAAAAAGCCGGCGGACTTATTGCCGAATTTAAAGAGTTTATTTCCCGTGGCAACGTGGTGGACATGGCAGTAGGCGTAATCATCGGCGGCGCGTTCAAGGCCATCGCCGATTCTCTGGTTGGCGACATTCTGATGCCCCTCATCAGCCTGCTCACAAAGAAGGTTTCTTTTGAGGACATGGTCTGGGTGGTGGGCGGTGGCCAGACGGTCATCCCCTACGGAAATTTTCTTGCTGCCATTCTGAACTTCCTGATTACGGCGCTGGCTATTTTTCTTCTGGTGAAGGCCATCAACCGCTTCCGGAAAAAGGAAGAGGTTGCCCCACCCAAGCCTCCCGCAACCAGCCCAGAGGCAGCCCTGCTGACAGAGATTCGTGACCTTTTGAAAGAGCAGAAGAAATGATGGAAACCATCCTGCGGGAGGGACTGACGGCGCTGGGGCTGGAGCAGTCCTCCGTCCCCTCCCTGCTGCGCTACGGGGCGCTTTTGGAAGAAAAAAATAAAGTCATGAACCTCACCGCCATCAAAGAAGCGGACGAGGTGGCCCGGCTTCACTTTCTGGACAGCGCGGCGCTTTTAAACCTGCTGGATTTTCGGAACAAAACTGTGGTGGACGTGGGTACAGGGGCCGGATTTCCAGGCCTGCCCATTCGGCTTTTGGAGCCATCCGCCCATGTGACGCTGCTGGACTCTCTTGGAAAGCGCATCGTTTTTTTGCAAGAGGTCTGCACGGACTTGGGCCTTTCGGACGTAGAATGCGTCCACGCCCGGGCGGAGGAGTTTGCCGTATCACGCCGGGAGTCCTTTGACACGGCGGTATCCCGGGCCGTGGCCTCCCTTTCCGTGCTTGCGGAGCTGTGTCTTCCTCTTGTAAAAACGGGAGGAACGTTCCTTGCCATGAAATCCGTGGACAGCGACGACGAGCTTTCCGCCGCGGAACACGCCATCTCTGTTTTAGGCGGTCGGATATCCGCAGTGAAGGACTATTCGATTCCCGGTACGGACATCGTCCACCGGGCGGTACTGGTGGAAAAGGTAAAACTCACGCCGAAAGCCTATCCCCGGTCCTATGCAAAAATCAAAAAGGACCCCCTTTGACCGTCGAAACCGCCATTGGGGCAGCAAATTGAAAATTTTTTATGACGATCCGTTAAATTGTTTTGATTTTGGCGCATTCTTCCTGTAAAATCAGGATATACAAGAGGTGAGTTCCGATGGGTGAATGTATCGCCGTCGTCTCCGGCAAGGGCGGGACCGGCAAAACCTCCTTTGTGGCGGGGGTCGGCTCCGCTATGGCGAAGGCCGGGAAACGCGTACTGTGCATCGACTGCGACGTGGGCCTTCGGAATCTTGATCTGGCGCTGGGGCTGACGGACAAGGCCCTGATGGACTTTTCCGACGTAGCACAGGGCCGATGTACTCTGGAAGAAGCGGTGGTAGGCCATTCCCGGCTTCCCGCGCTTCACCTGCTCACCGCACCGGTTCGCAGCCGGGGCCGCCCCGTGGGCGAGGAGCAGTTTCGCGCTCTGGCAGAGCAGGCCCGGGAGCAGTATGATTTCTGCCTTCTGGATGCGCCGGCGGGGTTGGAGGGAGGCTTTCGTCTGGCCGTGTGTGGGGCGGACCGCTGCGTGGTGGTCACCACGTCTGACGCCGCGTCCCTGCGGGACGCGCAGCACACGGTGATGGAGCTGTCAGCCTTTCCCCGGGGAAAACTTCATCTGGTGGTCAACCGGGTGCGCAAAAAGCTTCTTCGGAACATGCACGCCACCATCGATGACGCCATTGACGCCGCCGGACTGCCCTTACTCGGCGTGGTGCCAGAGGACGACCGACTTCCCCTCGCCCTGAACCGGGGCGTTCCCCTGCCTTTGACCCACGACAGCCCCGCAGCCACCGCCTATCAAAACATTGCCCGGCGTCTCATGGGACAGCGCGTGCCCCTGATGCGCATGAAATAGAAAGGAGCCTATTCCGATGAACATTGCAATCATGTCCCATGACAACCGCAAGGACCTCATGGTTCAATTCTGCACGGCCTATGCCGGCATTCTTTCCCGGCATACGATCTTTGCCACCAACACTACGGGCCATATGGTGGCCGACGCCACCGGGCTGGATGTACACTGCTTCCTCTCCTTTGCCCACGGCGGCTGCCAGCAGATCGGCGCCCGTATCGCCTATAATGAAATTGACCTGGTTTTGTTTTTCGACGATCCCAACAGCCCCAGCATGGCCGAGGACGTGACCTACATCTCCCGTCTGTGCGACCAGAACAACATTCCCTACGCCAGCAACATCGCCACGGCGGAGCTGCTGATTCTGGGTCTGGCCCGGGGCGATCTGGACTGGCGTGACATCGTCAATCCCAAAACCCACCCCCAGGTCTGAGAGCGTTTCGGGCGGACTTTCCGCCCCACGGACAAACGCCAACGGGAGCGGAGGAGACATTCCCCCTCTCGCATTTGGGTGCGCCGCGAAGCGTTTTCCGCTCTCGTCCCAAACCCACGGGGCGGGAGCGCCTTTTTATCTCTGACGTTTCAACAAATTACAGGATAAAGGAGTCTTTTCTCATGGCTGTTTTAAAACCACGTACGCTCTCCGGCTTTATGGAGCTGCTTCCCGCGCCTCAGCAGCAGATGGAGCGCATTATGGAGGTCATCCGCCAATCCTTTTCCCTCTACGGGTTTACCCCGCTGGACACGCCCATCATTGAGGCCAGTGAGGTGCTGCTTGCCAAGGGCGGCGGCGAAACGGAAAAACAGATTTACCGTTTTACCAAGGGCGACGCGGATTTAAGCCTCCGCTTTGACCTGACAGTCCCTCTGGCCAAGTACGTGGCCATGCATTACAGCGAGCTGAGTTTCCCCTTCCGCCGGTTCCAGATTGGTAAGGTCTACCGGGGTGAGCGGGCCCAGCGGGGCCGCTTCCGCGAGTTTTATCAGGCGGATATCGACGTGATTGGAGACGGAAAGCTGTCCCCCATCAACGACGCGGAAATTCCCGCTATTATTTACCGGGTTTTCTCCACCTTGGGACTGAACCGGTTTCAGATTCGCGTGAACAACCGCAAGATTCTCAACGGGTTTTACGCTATGCTGGGCCTTTCCGAGCTTTCCGGCGAGGTAATGCGCACAGTGGACAAGCTGGAAAAGATCGGTGAGGCCACGGTGCGGGGGATTTTGGTGGATGATCTGGGCGTCCCCGGGGAAAAAGCCGATGAAATCTTGAAATTCATCGCCATTTCCGGCGGCAGCAAGGCTATTCTGGCCGCGCTGGAAGGATATCGCGGCCGGAACCCCCTGTTCGACGAGGGGCTGGACGAGCTTTCTCTGGTGGTAAACTATCTGGATTCCTTCGGTGTTCCCAGCGAGAATTTCGTGGTGGATTTGACCATCGCCCGGGGGCTGGACTACTACACCGGCACGGTATATGAAACCGCGCTGCTGGACCACCCCGAGGTAGGCTCCGTCTGCTCTGGCGGACGATATGACAATCTCGCGGAATACTACACGGAAAAGGAGCTTCCGGGCGTGGGCATTTCTATCGGCCTGACCCGCCTGTTCTACGTGCTGGGAGAGCAGGGAATGCTGAATCCCGACCTGCTCACCGCCCCCACCGACGTGTTGATTCTCCCTATGACAGAGGATTTGGGTCCCGCTATTTCCTTTGCAACCCTCCTGCGTCAGGACGGTATCCGGGCCCAGCTCCACTGCGAGGATAAAAAGTTCAAGGCGAAAATGTCCTATGCCGACAAGCTGCGTATTCCCTACGTGGTCTTCTTGGGCGAGGACGAGGTGAACTCTGGCGTAGTCGCCTGCAAGGATATGTTCTCCGGTGAGCAGACCAAGCTGGCTGCGGTAGAAACCGCAGCGCTTATTAAAGCAGGCCTTACGGAGAAGAACAAGGGCGCCGTCATTTTGGGATGAGCACCGTGGAAAAAGCGGATGCAAAAAAACGCCGCTTGCGGAAAACCCTCCTGATTTTCTGTTTTCTGCTTTTGATCGGGGGCGGGCTGTGGTATGCCCGTCCCGTGGGGCTTACTGTCCTCTTTCCCGGAATAAAGCCGGAAGACATAGATGTCACCCTGATTCATTTTGTCGATGACCAGCGCATGGAAACCCGGAATATTCAGCTTTCGGCAGTCGATCCGGGCTTTGACGAGCTGCTCACCCAGGTGGAGACGCTCCGCTTCCACAGGCCTCCCTGGAACCTCGTTTTGCAAGCCGTGCCGATGCTTTCGGATCGATTTGCACAGACAAAATTGGTAGCGGACGGCGATATCGAGCACGTCTATATCACGCTTGCACAGTCCGTTTCGGAGGACCGGCGCTACGCACAGTTGACATTTTATGTTGACGAATGGTCCTATCGGGATTTTGACCGCAGCGTCTCCCTTCCGCTTATTATGTTTAACGGCAAGGAAATCGGGCAAGCGCTGGCGCGGGACTTCTGGGAAATTGCCATGCCCGTCGATTCCTGATTGCAATCAACCTGCAAAAAAATACTGTTTGTATTTGATTTTCCCGTTTTCCATTTCAGATATAGAAAGGAAATCACCATCATGACACAATCGAGAACCCATACCTGCGGAGAGCTGCGGCTTGCCGACGCGGGCAAGTCCGTCACCATCGTGGGATGGCTGGAAAACGTCCGGGAGGTGGGCTCGGAGCTGGCATTTGCCGTCATCCGGGATTTTTACGGCACCACACAGGTGGTGGCCGAGACTTCCGAAGACGTGAAGACCCTCAAGGGCATCAATAAAGAATCCACCGTCTCCGTCTCCGGGTCTGTCCGGGAACGGGCGTCCAAAAACGCCAATCTGCCCACCGGCGAGGTGGAGATTGTCCCCTCTTCCATCGAGGTTTTGGGTCGCTGCCGCCACAACGAGCTGCCCTTCCCCATCAACCGCAGCCGGGAGGCGGATGAAGCCACCCGCCTGAAATACCGATATCTGGACCTGCGCAATCCCGACGTGAAAAAGAACATTCTTCTGCGGTGCAACGTGGTATCCGCCCTGCGCCAGTCCATGACGGAGCACGGCTTTTTGGAAATCACCACGCCTATTCTCACCGCTTCCTCCCCCGAGGGGGCCAGAGACTATCTGGTGCCCGCCCGGAACCATCCTGGCAAGTTTTACGCTCTGCCCCAGGCTCCCCAGCAGTTCAAGCAGCTTTTGATGACCTCCGGCTTTGACCGTTATTTTCAGATTGCTCCCTGCTTCCGCGACGAGGACGCCCGGGCGGACCGCTCCCCCGGCGAATTTTATCAGCTGGATATGGAGATGGCCTTTGCCTCTCAGGAGGATGTATTTGCGGTTCTGGAGGACGTGCTGCCCCCCATTTTTGCCAAGTTTGGCGCGTATGACCGGGCCAGCGGCGCACCCTTCACCCGCATTCCCTATGCCAAGGCGATGGAGCTGTACGGCTCTGACAAGCCCGACCTGCGGATTGACCTGACAGTGCAGGATGCGACCGCCGTTCTCTCTACCTGCGGATTTGAGCCGTTTGCGGGGAACACTGTCAAGGCCGTGGTGGTTTCTGGGTTTAACGAGACGCGCAAGTTTATCGACAAAACCCTTGCTGATGTGGAAACCCAGTCCGGAAACAAGGCCTATTGGTTCCGGTTGGACGAAAACGGCGAAGTGGTGGGCGGCATTGCCAAGTTTGTGGCCCCGGTAAAGGATACAGTGGTAAGCGCCTTGGGCTTGAAGGCGGGCGATTTCGTGGCCCTGTCCGCAGGCACTCTTTCCGCCGCCCAGAAAACCGCAGGCGTGCTGGTGAAGACGCTGGGCGCAGCGGTTCCCGGCCACATGGATAAGGAGCAGTATTCCTTCTGCTGGATTGTGGATTTCCCCATGTATGAAATGGGCGAGGAGTCCGGCGAGCTGGAATTTTGCCACAACCCGTTCTCCATGCCCTCCGGCGGACTTTCCACCCTGCTCAAGGCCGAAGCCGGGGAAATCGATCCCCTGAGCATCACCGCCGACCAGTATGATCTGGTGTGCAACGGCGTGGAGCTTTCCTCCGGTGCGGTGAGAAACCACGACCCGGAGATTATGGTAAAGGCCTTTGAGCTGGTGCGGCTGGGCGAAGAGGACGTGAAGGCCAAGTTCCCCGCCATGTACAACGCCTTCACTTACGGCGCGCCCCCCCACGCGGGCATTGCCCCCGGTGTGGACCGAATGGTGATGCTGTTGGCGGGAGAGGACTCCATCCGGGAAATCATCCCCTTCCCCATGAACAAAAACGCGCAGGACGTGATGATGGACGCCCCCGGCGCTGTCACACAAAAACAGTTGGACGAGCTGCACATCGCCTTGGTGAAGCCGGAGGAATAAGTTCTGGCAAGATCTTCGCGCCCGCAGATGAGACGTGTGCGTCTCTCTGGAAAAGGGTGCGCTTACGGGATTTCCGCAAAGGAGAATTTATGAAACGCTTGCTGTGCTCTTTGCTGGCCGCAGCCAGCCTGTTTACCTTGACCGCCTGCGGCGGTCCGTCCTCCAGCACTTCTGACCCGGACCCGGCCTATTCCGCCGGGTCCGGCTCCGCATCCGAGGAACCAGCGCCTCCACCCGTGGACGAAAAAGAGGCGCGGATAGACGCTCTGCTGGCCCAGATGACCCTTGAGGAAAAGGTAGGCCAGTTGTTTTTCGCCCGGGTCCCGGAGACGGACGCAGCGGCGGACGTGTCCAAGTATCACTTGGGTGGCTATATCCTCTTTGGCAGGGATACAAAAGACAAGACCGCCAACGACCTGATTCAGGCCATAAACAGCTATCAGGAGGCGGCAAGCATTCCCCTGCTCATCGGCGTGGACGAGGAGGGCGGAAGCGTGGTGCGGGTTTCCTCCAATCCTCATCTTCGTGCGAAAAAATTTGCTTCCCCCCAGCAGCTATATGCCGCCGGGGGCATGGATGCAATTGTTCGGGATACTCACGAAAAAGACGTGCTTTTAAAAGCGCTGGGCTTTAACGTGAATCTGGCCCCGGTGGCAGACGTATCCACCAATTCCGGCGACTTTATCTATGACCGCTCCTTCGGACAGGACGCGGTATCCACGGCGGAGTATGTTCGCGCCGTGGTGGGACAGATGAGGGAAGACGGCATGGGCAGCGTTTTGAAGCACTTCCCCGGCTACGGAAACAATGTGGATACCCACACTGGCATCGCCGTGGACGAGCGGCCTTTGGAAACCTTTGAAACCTCCGATTTCCTGCCCTTCAAAGCGGGTCTGGAAGCCGGGGGCGACACGGTGGCCGTTTTGGTAAGTCACAACATCGTGGACGCCCTTACCATGGAGGGAGTCGATGCGGGCCTGCCGGCCTCCCTCTCTCTCAATGTTCACATTACCTTGGGCCTAATGATGGATGAGGCAAACGGTGGCAGCGTGATGATGACCGACGATCTTGCTATGGATGCAGTGAAAGCCTATTCCAAGGACGGCAGCGCTGCCGTGATGGCCCTGTGGGCAGCCAACGGCCTTTTGATAGCTTCGGACTACCGCACTCAGATTCCCCAGGTGCTTGCCGCCGTTGCGGACGGGACGCTGGATGAATTCGCCATCAACCTGCTCTGCACGCAGGTGCTCCAGTGGAAACAGGCACTGGGGCTGATCTAAGAAATTTTTTTGGATTGTGTCTATCTTGAAGCAGGGCCGCCCGGTTTTGAAAGGCCGGGCGGTCCTTCCGGCAAAGGAATGGACTTTGAGAAACGCATCGCAAAAGCGCCGCGTCCGGTTCGGTCCGGAGATCAGCGGCGTTGTTTTCGCGCAGAAAGGAAGTTTTCCACATGGAAACTGAAAAGCTTTATTACGCCGACCCCTTTTTAAAGGAGTTCTCTGCCAAGGTTCTCACCTGCGAAGCAGTGAAAACCGGCTGGGAAGTGGTTCTGAACCAGACTGCCTTCTATCCCGAAGGGGGCGGACAGCCCGCCGACCATGGGACGCTGGGCGGCGTGAATGTTCTGGATGTTTACGAAAAAGGCGGCGTTGTTTTCCACATTTGTGAAAACCCAGTGGAAATTGGGGAAACCGTGGTGGGGCGCATTGACTGGGCCCGCCGGTTCGACCACATGCAGCAGCACTCTGGTGAGCACATTTTGAGCGGCATTCTCTGTGAATCTCACCACTGTGACAACGTGGGCTTTCACATGGGTGCCGACACCGTCACCATCGACTATAACGCCGACATCTCGTGGGAGCAGGCGCTGGAAGCGGAGCGCCGGGCCAACGAATATATCTGGGCAGACGTACCCATTGATATTACCCTCCCCACCCCGGAGGAATTGAAATCCATCGACTACCGCTCCAAAAAGGAGCTGACAGGACAGGTGCGCATCGTGGCCTTTCCCGGCGCAGACTGCTGCGCCTGCTGCGGCACGCATGTGCTTCGGTCCGGGCAGGTAGGGCTTGTAAAAATTCTCTCCTGCCAGAAATTCCGGGAGGGTGTCCGTCTGGAAATTCTATGCGGGGGCAGGGCCTTTGGCCTTCTTTCCACCACATGGGAGCAAAGCAGGGCAGTAGGCCGCCGTCTCAGTGTAAAGCCACAGGACACCGCCGAAGCGGTGGAGCGGCTGGAGACGGAGCTGAACGCCGCCAAGGCAGGGCTTACCCGCCTCGAGGATGCGCTTTTTGAACACATTGCCGCGCAGGAGACGGGCCGGGGAGATACGCTTCTTTTTCAGCCGCCCCTGCGCCCAGATGGGACGCGGAAATTGGCGGACGCGGTGAGCCGCACCTGCGGCGGACTTGCCGCCGTGTTTTCGGGAGAGGATGGGCAGTATCAATATGCCCTGCTCCGGGCTGACGGTGAAGATATTTCCCCGCTGGTAAAGGCATTAAACGCCGCCCTCCACGGGCGGGGCGGCGGGCGAAACGGTTTTGCCCAAGGCTCTGTGCAGGCCAGACACGCGGTAATTGAAGCATTCTTTAAAAGCGTTTTTTGACGCGGACGTTTTCCACAACACAGTTTTGGGACTGCCAAGAAGCCAATTTTCTGACTTGCAGTGCTTTAGGCTACCAAAAAATCTGACAGCCCACTGCATATGCCGTTATCGCTCTTCATTAAAAAAATACCGTCACGCGCCTATGGCGCGTGACGGTATTTCCTTTAGCTTACTTTAACTTTCAATGTTCCGATTCATGGCGGCGGTGGCATAGCGCTGTCCATAATAAGTGTCGTAAATAATGGCGCTGCGCAGCTCCATCAGCTCCCTGTCTTCATCACTCAGCACCGCGTCGGACTCATTCCAATAGGGAACGCCCTGCGCCGTGACGCAGTACAAATCCGTATTCACCAGCAGCGCCTTTGACAATTGCTCCTGCATGGCCCAATAACGGGTTCGGGGCATATTGGCCGCATCCAGCACAGCGGGGCCAAGGGCCGTCAACCCCGTGTCCTGCTTTGTCCCGGCAGACTGCTTTAAAAGCGCCGCGTCGTTTGCCCAGATAAGATAATCGGTGGAGTACAAATCCGCCACCTGCTCTATACTCCAGCGGGAGCAGTCGTTGCTCTCGCAAAGGCCCAGATGGCTGTAAACCGTGCCGCCGTCGGTCATAAACAGATTGGGCCGATGGTCGCCGAAAAAGACCACCACCGTGGGCTCCTCCCGCTGACGCAAAGCGTCGGTCAGCTCGCCCAGCGCCTGATCCGCCCGGGTCAGCCCCTCCAGCATCACCCGCGTAATGGCCAGATTCTCCTCGCTCAACTGATCGCTGGAAACCTCCAGCTGGCACTCATAACCGAATTTTTCCGGATCAAAGGGCTGGTGGTTTTCCATGGAAATGCCGAAAAGAAACGCCTTTTTTCCCTCTTTGTTGGCCGCATCCAGCCGATTCAGCAGGGCCTGCGTAAACACATGGTCACTGAGGTAATAGCCCCCGGCATAGGGACTTCCCTGAATGTTCAGGTCCAGCTCCTGCATCTGCTGGGAAAACAGCAGGTGCTCAAATCCCAGTTTGGGATACGTCACCGTGCGGTTATAAAGACTGTTGTTGTAGGCGTGAAGCATCTCCGTCTCATAGCCCGCCGACTGAAAGGACGTTGCCACGGAGTCCAACAGACTGTAATCCCCCTCATCCCGGAAAGAGATGTTGGTGCCGGGCTTTAAATCCTTTCCCGTCAGACCGGTAAAAATAGACTGCTCGATATAGCCGGTACCGTAGCCCAGATAGCTGGAATAAAACCGGCCGGAAATCCCCTCCCCGCTCAATCGGTGAAAGTTTTCCGCAGGGTCGCCGGAAAGGGTCAGCCCCGGCAGGCGGGTCATATCATAAAACGACTCGGAGAGAATGAAAATCACGTTGGGCTGCTCCCCGGTGGGTTTAGAAGTGCCCGAATTCTCCAGCAGCTCGTCTAGCCGTTCCAACACCTGCTGCATATACTCCGGTCCATAGCCCTCCGGCTCCTGTCCCGCAAGCAGGCACATATCCCGCCAAAGGCCCACGGTCAGCCCGTAGTCCCGATAGGAGATGGCAGACATGATCCGGTCTTGCGTATTCACCGAAAAAGTCCGCCCCAGCGCAGGCCCGCCGGGGCCGATGACCAGCGCAAGCCCCAAAGACACCACCGCTGTGGCCAGCACAAAGCGGATTCGTCCGCCGCCCAAAGGAAACCTTTTCCCCAGCAAAAATAGAAACAAGACCACCAGCACCAGCATTCCCACAGCGGCCCATCCCCGACCGGGAACCTTCAGGTCACCCGCCACGCCCATCACCTGATCCAACTGGCCGATCATTCCGAAATCCTCGGCCTCCAGCGGTGTCCCGTTGATGGCGAGCTTAAAATAGCTCACCAGCGCCAGCGTCACCCCCACAGCCGAGGAGACCAGCGCCCCAACCCACAGCCGTCCGGCTAAAAGGCCCAAAAGCAGCGCTCCGCCCCCGTAAAACACTGCCGTCAGGCAAAAGGGCGGCAGCGCCCCAAGGCACCAGTCCAGCGCTGCCTGTGCGTCTCCCAGCGTAATCCACTGGATGGCAAAGGCCACCGCGCCGCCAAGCCCCAGAGCCTCCAGCAACACCAGAGCGGCCTTTCCGATTTTTAAAAGCGTCTGCTTCAATGTACTTCCTCGCTTTCAGGGGAAAACGGGACACGGCAGTCCCCGTGTCCCGCTCTTCGCATTTTCAAAGCACTCGTAAAAGGCGCGCAGCGCCAATCAGTAGGCCAGCTTCTCCGCAAGGTATGCCTTCAGCCCGTCAATGGGCAGACGGACCTGCTCCATGGTGTCACGGTCCCGGACGGTGACACAGTTGTCCCCGGCCTTCGCGTCGTCGCCCACAGTGTCAAAGTCCACAGTGACGCAATACGGCGTTCCGATTTCGTCCTCCCGGCGATAGCGCTTGCCGATGGAGCCGGTTTCGTCAAAGTCCACCATCCAATCGGAGGAAAGCATCTGCTGAATCTCCCGCGCCTTGTCACCCAGCTTTTTGCTCAGGGGCAGCACGGCCACCTTAAACGGCGCGATGGCGGGATGGAAGCGCATCACCACGCGGGTATCGTTCTTCTCCGCGTCCACCACTTCCTCGTCATAGGCCTCCACCAGCAGGGCAAGGGTCATCCGGTCCGCACCCAGGGACGGCTCGATGACATAGGGAATATAGTGCTCTCCCGCCTCCTGATCGAAATAGGTGAGGTCCTGCCCGGAATGCTCCTGATGCTGGGAAAGGTCGTAGTTCGTCCGGTCGGCCACGCCCCACAGCTCGCCCCAGCCAAAGGGGAATTTATACTCAAAGTCCGTGGTGGCCTTGGAATAGAAGCTCAGCTCCTCTTTCTCGTGGTCACGCAGACGCAGGTTGTCGTCCTTCACGTTCAGGCCCTTGAGCCACTCATGGCAATAGTTCCGCCAATATGCGAACCACTCCAAATCTGTGTCCGGCTTGCAGAAAAACTCCAGTTCCATCTGCTCGAACTCCCGGATGCGGAAGATGAAGTTACCCGGGGTAATCTCGTTGCGGAAGGACTTGCCCACCTGACACACGCCAAAGGGCAGCTTGCGGCGGGTGGTTCTCTGGATGTTTGCAAAATTCACAAAGATGCCCTGCGCCGTTTCGGGCCGGAGATACACCTCGTTGGCACTTCCCTCCGTCACGCCCTGATGGGTCTTAAACATCAAATTGAACTTGCGGATATCGGTAAAGTCCGATTTACCGCAGCCGGGGCAGGGAACCTGCTTTTCCCGGATATAGGAAACCAGTGCCTCGCCGTCCATGGACTCCACGTTCACGTCGGTGATGTTGTTTTCCTGATTGTATTCCTCCACCAGCTTGTCGGCCCGGTGGCGCATTTTGCAGGAACGGCAGTCGATCAGCGGGTCGTTAAAGGTGGCCACGTGGCCGGAGGCCACCCACACCTGGGGATTCATCAGAATTGCGGCGTCCAGTCCCACGTTGTAGGGGTTTTCCTGCACAAACTTTTTCCACCATGCGCGCTTGACGTTGTTTTTCATCTCCACGCCCAAGGGGCCGTAGTCCCAGCTATTGGCCAGGCCTCCGTAAATCTCGCTGCCGGGAAACACAAAGCCCCGGCTCTTGCACAGAGCCACAATCTTTTCCATGGTCTTTTCGGTGTTATTCATAATCTCCCTCTTCCTTTCCTCCGATCAGCACGGACGAAAAATAAAAAACGCCCCGAGCAAAGCTCAGGGCGAACGATTGTCCGCGGTGCCACCTGAATTCGCGCCAAAAAGCGCGCACTCTGACCCGGTAACGGCGGGGACCGGCGCATTCTGCTCTCGCTCAAACGCGCGGCTCGGGGGCGCCTTCTCTCCGTTCCGGCAAGGACTTACACCAAACCGTCCTCTCTCTTCGCCCGGAAACAGGGGATACTACTCCCTTTCACAGCCTGTTGAAATATCGTGGCCTACTCTATCACCTTTTTTCCGAAATGTCAAGAAAATCTCCAAAAGCCAAGAAAGCCGAGGAAACGCCCCGTCTCCAATACAGTTTGGAGACGGGGCGTTTTTCTTATTCCGTCCGCTTCTTAAAGCTTAAAGCACATCATTTATTTCTCCGCTTTTTGCAATCAGACGTCGTCCTTTAAAAATCACTTTTCCTCCGCGATAATTACCCGGACTTGTTTGCCGGCGGTGTTTCCAAAGTTATCAACCCAGCCGGTCAGCTTATAGTCCGATGCGTTGACGGAGCCAAGATTCACCTGATAATAACTCAAGACATAGTTTGCATCCCGCTTACGCAGATAGACCTGCACGCCGGAATCCAGCGCATAAGTCGTATTGCCGCCCATGGCGCTGACAGAGCTGAGGCTGTCCAGCGTGACGGACAGAAGCTGGCGCATATTCTTGATTTCACCGTCGCTGTTAAACTGGACCCCTACACCCCCGGCCTCTGCACTGAATGTTTTTCCGTTGTTGTCAAGAGTGACACTGCTTCCGTCTTTCAGTCCGGAATAGCTGCCGCTGAGTGTGCCGTTGGACTTTTCGGGTACGGATGTCAGATAATAGTAAGACCAGGTATCCCCTGTGGCGTCATCCAAAAGTAAGTGGGTAATTTCGCCGCTGGTATTGGTGACATAGTAACGGATATCATCCGTCGAAAGCGTGTAGCCCGCCAGACGGCTAGGATAAATTTTGGCCCATGCGCCGTTGGAGGCGGTATCCAGAATCTGCACATCCCCTGCAAAGAGTTTGTCTCCCAGCTTGGTTCCGGTCTGATTCACCGCGCCGCTGAGGGTCTTGGCGGTAAGCTGGCTGATCGATGCGCCGCTGTCCGTCATACTGGCGGAAACCAGACTTCCCACCGTGTAGGCGCCACGCTGATTGACGGAGAAGGTGTGAACCACACCGTCGGTACAACCCACACTCACGCGGACCTCGGTTCCTGCGGTGGAACCGGAGGAGGATGCGTTGGCGACAGCAGTCACCACGCCGTAATAAACCGTACTTGCCGCATTGCCATTGACCACATCCACCACTTCACCGTTCATACCCAGAAGAAGCAGGGCGGTGTCCCCCACCTTGAATCCACCCATGGACGACAGCTTATAAGCCGCCGTGGCGGTTCCGACGGTATAGGTGGTCGCGCCAACGGTCACCGAGGTGGGCGCGGCCGCGCTGGGCAGCAAGGCGGTAATGGTACCGCCTGCCCGATCGGTGTAAATCCACACCGTCTGCATCCCCGTGTTATAATAATAGACATCGTACTGCTGCACGGCAGACATGGTAGACACCGCGCCGTTGCGGTAAACAGCAGCAGCCGAGGACGCAAAGGGCAGCTCCAGCGACTGTCCTCTGCCCGCCACATAGGGTCCGCTCAAATTGGCGGAAACCACCGCGGCATAGTCCACGTTGCCGTTGGTAACGGTATAGCCCAGCGTAACAGCGTAGACCTTTGCATCGCTGGTTTGCGCCGTCAGGGTATTATAAAACAGATACACGCAGTCGGACCGGGTCATGTACTCCCCCTTTCCGAGAGAAATCTGATCCCGCAGACCCAAGGAGCTGGCCTTGCTCAGCTGCGCAGAGGGGAAAGAACCCGCCAGTGAGGAGGAGTCGTATCCCAGAAGACGCAGCACCGTGGCGCACGCCTGCTCCAGCGTAATGCTCTGGCTGGGGCGGAAGGTTCCGTCGGTATATCCCGTCATCCACCCCTCGTTTACGGCAATTTTGATATACTGGGACGCCCAGTGGGTGCTGTTCACATCCTTGAAGAGGGAAACGCCCTCCCCATCTCCCACACTGTCTTTATACGAGGAGGCATTTACCAGCATTTTGGCAAATTGTGCACGGTTGACATTGCCGCCCAGATTCAGGTTTCCGGCGGAATCCCCCGTCATAATCCCCAGCGCCCGAATGGTCTGGACCTCGCCGCTGTCCTCCGAAACGGCTGCTCCGGCGGGGATGGCGATCAGCCCGGGCAGCAGAAACACCGCCATTAAAAGGCATAAAATTCGTCTTTTCATAATTTGTTTTTCCTTTCTCCGCGCAGCAGGCGCAAAGTGGCCTTTCGGCCTGCCGCACCTCTGTCAGTCATAATGCAGCGCATCAATGGGATTCAGCCGCGCCGCCTTCTTTGCCGGCAAATATCCAAACACGATGCCAATAAATGTGGAAATTCCGAACGCACCCAGCACCGCGCCAATGGATGGGCTGACGGTCAGGTTTTCCTGCATCAGCGCCGTGACGACAACGGTGGCGATGGAAGAAAGTCCATATCCCACGGTGATACCCAGCACGCCGCCAAGCGCGGAGGTGGTGGCGGCCTCAATGACAAACTGCTGCATAATGTACCGCTCTTTGGCGCCCAGCGCCTTGCGAATGCCGATTTCCCGGGTCCGCTCCGTAACGGATACCAGCATGATATTCATAATTCCAATGCCGCCCACCACCAGAGAGATGGCGGCAATGCCCGCCAGAATCCCAATCATGACGTTAATCATGGCATTCATGGCGTCAAGCATCTCTGCCATGCTGATCACTCGATACGCGTCATCGTCGGAAAAAATATCGTAGAGATAATCCTCCACAATGGTGACACTGGCCGCGGCCTGCGTTTCGTCCACCACCGTAAGGGTATAGCTGGTGATTGTGCCGGTATAGGACATGCGCGCCGCAGTGGAATAGGGAAGGAACACGCAGTCGTCCGTTCCACCCTCCTCCATCTCATCGTCGGCTTCTTGGGTCATAACGCCCACAATCAAAAAGCTTCTTCCGCTCAGGCGGATGGTCTGGCCCACGGCATTGCCGCCGTAATAGGTGCTGTTGAGATAGTTTCCCACCACGCAGACATTTCTCCGCTTTGCCACATCCACGTACTGAAGACCCCGCCCGGAAGAAATCGTATAGCTCTTCATGTCAAAATATGCCTCGCTGACACCCGTAACCGACGTGGAGGAAGGGCTTTCCGTTCCGATTTTAACGGTGCCGGAAAAGCTGACCGTTGGGGAAATCTGGTCAAAATACTCGGGATTTTCCGCCACCAATGCATACATCTGCGTCTCGGAAACGCTGCGGGAGCTGCCCCGGCCCATAATGTTCACCGACACCGTATTGGTCCCCATGTCGGCAAATTGGTCACGCATGTACTTTTCCATGCCGTTTCCAAGACCCACAATCACAATCACAGCCGCAATGCCGATGATAATGCCCAGCATCGTCAAAAAGGTGCGCATCCTGTTGCCCTTGATGTTTTTAACGGCCAGCTGGAAGGCTTCTGTCAGTTTCATTGTCCGCCCCCCATTCCCGATAAGCCCGACGATACCACTGCTTCCGGCGCGTGGGAATCCCCGTCGTAAATGACCCGTCCGTCCTCCAGACGGATAATGCGCTGGGCCTGCACGGCGATGGAATTATCGTGGGTGATCAGGACCACGGTGTTTCCCGCCGCATGGAGCTGCTGCAAAAGCGTCAGCACATCCCTTCCGGTGTGAGAATCCAGCGCGCCGGTCGGCTCGTCGGCCAGAATCACCGCAGGCTCCCCCACCAACGCCCGGGCAATGGAAACACGCTGCTGCTGGCCTCCGGAAAGCTGGGCGGGTCTGTGGTTGATCTTGCTTCCAAGCCCCACCATCTCCAGCGCCACCTTGGCCCGTTCCCTCCGTTCTCCTCTGGGAACCCCGGCGTACATCATGGGAACCTCCACATTTTCCAGGAGCGTCAGCTTTGCCAGCAGATTGTATTGCTGAAAAATGAAGCCCAGCATCTTATTGCGGATTTCCGCCAGTTGGTCTTTATCCAGTGAGCCCACATCCCGGCCATCCAGCAAGTATTTACCGTCGGTTGGAACGTCCAGACATCCGATGATATTCATACAGGTGGATTTACCGGAGCCGGACTGGCCCACGATGGCCACAAACTCGCCTTTTTGAATTTGCATGGAAATGTGATCCGCCGCCCGGACAACGGAATCACCCATTTCATAAACCTTACATACATCCTGAAATTCAATCAGAGCGCTCATTCCATCGGTCCTCCGCCGCCGGGGCCGCCGCCGCTGGGACCGCCTCCGCCCCCGTTGGGACCTTCGCCGCCCATTTCTCCGCCGCCGCCCATCATCATCTCCATTCCGGAGGAGCTGCTGGAGACGGGCAAATAGGCTACCGTATCGCCCTCCTGAAGTCCGGAGGTAATTTCAATGTAATCGTCGTTACTGACGCCGGTTTCTACGGACACATAGACATAATTCTCAGGGGTTTTCTGCTCAATCGCGTTGGACGCACTGGGGGAATCGGCGGTAATCAGCACCTGATTGCCCCGCTCCAACGCCGCGCTGGGAATAGAAAGTGCGTTGTCATTTTCCTCGAGTACGATTTCTGCGTCCACGTTCATTCCCGGCCAAAGGTCGCCGTAATCGTCGATCCGGACGGTGACGGGATAGGTGGTGGCGCTGTTGCTGGTGGTTCCCGCCATGGAAATCTTCGTCACCTGCCCGATAAAGGTTTCACCCTCCACGGCGTCCGCCGTAATGGTAACATTTTGCCCCACCGTTACCTGCGTGATATCCAGCTCATCCACACTGAGCGTCATTTCAAGATAGCTCAGATCGTAGATAATGCAAAGCGTATTTCCGGATTCCACCTTTTCACCGGCCTTGATTTGTTTATCCACAATGGTTCCGTCGATGGGGGAAGTAATCGTGTAATCCTCCAACTGCTTTTGGGAGGTTTCCATACTCAGCTCGGCGCTTTTCAGAGTGTCCTCCGCAGACTGAACGGAATCGTTGGCCGCGTTGGCCGCAAAGGTCACAATAGCCTGCCCGGCGGATACCGTTCCGCCCTCTTTCACATTGATGGCAGCCACGGTGCCGCCGGAGGAGGCGACCACATCCTCCGCCGCCCGATACTCCAAGGTGGCGTTTTCACTGGAGCCGCTGCCGTTAATGGTGGCAGTGGCGGCCTGCGTGTCGGTCAGCCCACCGGGATTTTTTACGGAGATTGTCACGCTGCGTACAATGCGGTTTCCGGTAAGTACTGTGTCAGCTCCCGAAATTGCGGTGACTGTCCCGGAAAGCGTCTCAAAGGAGCCGTCCAGCACCACCGACGCGCTCTGCCCCACATAAAAGCTCTTCGCATCATCCGATGCAAAATGCACCTTCAGCGTCATAGAGGAATTGTCCCGCACAGTGGCCACCGTCTGCCCGGCTTTTACCACATCGCCAGTTTTCACATCCAACGACGCCACGGTTCCCGATACGGGAGACTGCGCATAGGCCGCCTTTTCATAGCTGCGCTGGGCCTGATTCAGCGATAGCTGGGATTTTTCCAGATTACTGCTGACATCGGAGCTGTCCAGCTCATAGAGAACGGTCTCCTTAGTGACCGTATCCCCCTCTTCAAAATCCGCAGATAAAATTTCGCCTTCCTTTAACGTGGTGACGGTATAGGCGTTGGCAGGCTGGAGCGTGCCGGTCCCGCTGAGCGCCTGCGTAATCGCGCGATAGGACACGGCCTCTTCCGTATAAGTAATCGCGGCGGCGGCCTTATTCTTGCCGAATCCCCGCAACACCGCAGACACCACCAATACCAGCACAACGGCCAGAATCAGCCACTTGCGCAGCTTCTTCCGGCCCCACAGACCCTTCAGTTTTCCAATCACTCCAAGCCCCCTTTTTTTCGCCGGACGTTCGTCCAGCCCCTGTACCTCTTCGGTCTTCTGCAATTCTTCTTTCATACGATTCCTCATTTCCTTACATAAGCCTCGTATTTGGCCCTGCGCCGGGTTATGTGTTTATCAAACATTTTCCATGATTCACCTTGAACAAAGCTTGAAACCCACACCGTATCAGGAATTCTTTTTTAACTGGCCAAACGCAACTGTTTTTATTGTATTATAACAATAGTACAAAATTTCAAAAAGTCAAGTCTTTTGTGTGAATTTTACACCTTTTTAGTGGGATCAACATACAATGAATCCTTCTTCTCCAAAAATTTATTCCAGACAGCAAAAAAGGACGGCGGGGTGTTTACCCGCCGTCCTTTTTCCGTATTCAGCTGATTGCTCTCAGATCATTCCTTCATCGCACGTAGGACACCACAACCCGCCGGTTGGGGTCGGCTCCGATGGAGCCGGTGGCCACGTTGGGTTCATCCTGCAAGGCGGCGTGAATGATATGGCGCTCATAGGCGTTCATAGGCTCCAGCGTCACGCTGCGGCGGTACTTAACCACCTTGGCGGCCACCTTGCGGGCCAAATGGTCTAGGCTTTCCTCCCGCTTGGCGCGGTAGTTCTCCGCATCCACGGCCACCCGTACCCGGCCCGTACCGGCGCGGTTCACGCAATAGCCGGTAAGCTGCTGAATCGCATCCAGCGTCTCCCCCCGGCGGCCGATAATCTGCCCCATGCCGGGGCCCTCCAGAATCACCTGATACCGGCCCTTTTCAGGAAGGTACACGCGAATCTGCGCCTCCACTTCCATTTTCTCCAGAAGCCCGGAGAGGAACGCGTGGATGGCCTCCGCCTTTTCATCCTGTATCTCCTCGCCTAAGCGCGTTGGCACATGTGCAGCCGGCGCAGACCGCTCTTCCTTCGCGGCAGGCTCGCGGGTCTTTTGTACAGGCTCTGCGGCGGGCTTCTCCACCCGGGGTGCGGGTTTCACTGCGGGTTTCGCGGAGGGCTTGGGGACAGGACTGCTTTCTGCCTTTGGCTTGGCGGGGGCAATCTCCGGGGCTGCGGGCTTTTCCTCTTCCCCGTAGGTCACACGAACCTTCGCCGGTGTGCTGCCAAGGCCCAAAAAGCCGGTTTTGGCCCGCTCCAGAATTTCAACGGACACGTCGTCCCGTTCCATGTTCAGCTGTGAAAGGGCGCGGGCAATGGCTTCCTCCTCCGTCTTGCCCGTTACGTCAATATAACTCATGGCAAAAGCTCCTTATTTCTCGTTGGAATCGCCGTACCGACTCTCCTGATAGGCGCGGCCGCGGGCATAAGGACGGTCGCCCAGGCGGCCGTTTTCATTGGTGCTGGCTTTTTTGGGCTTATTGCTCTTGGCCTCCTGCGCGGCCTTACGCTTTTCCTTCAGGGACGGCTTCAGGGCCTGCTGCTGGCGCAGTTCTTCCTGCTTGCCCTTGGCCTCCTCCTGACGGCGGCGGCGGTCGGCCTCAATGGCCTCCTGCCGTTGATTTTCCTCTTCTTCGATCTTCTTGTTATAGAACTTGCCCATAAACCATTCCTGCACCGCGGAGAAAGCGCTCTGGGCAATCCAGTACACACACAATGCGGCGGGCAGGGTAAAGCCGATCCACAGAGACATCAGCGGCATCATCCACAGCATCGTCTTCATCTGCCGGGCAGCAGGGCTGCTCTTATCCTGTCCTGCCATAGACGCCATGCTCATCAAAAAGCTGAGTCCGGCGGAAATCACAGGCATCAGAATCACGCCGATGTTGGCCCAGGTAAAGGTAAACGCCTGAAGCACATTGCTGGGCAGAACCGACAGGTCCATCCCCAGGAAGCTGTAATTCACGCTGATCCAGCCGGGGATGCTGGCGGCAAATTCGGGAAGCTGGGTGTTGATGGCATTGACCATCATAATCTGCCCGAAAGCGGTGACCTGCAAGGCCCCATCCTTGGCGGTGGTGGCAATGTCGGCAATATTCACGCCGGCGGATTGCAGGGCGGAAAGCGCCGAATCCACCACGCTTGCGTCCAGCATCATGAAATGGGTGATGGGCTGGCGGATAATGGCGTACAGCGCGATGAGGAAGAACATGGGCAGCATGCTCCACAGGCAGCCGCTCATGGGACTTACACCCTGTTCGGCATACAGCTTCTGTGTCTCCTCCTGCTGTTTCGCGGGGTTATTGGCGTATTTTTTCTGAATCTCCTTCATTTTTCCGCTCATGCGGTTCATGCGGACCATGCTCTTTTTGCTCTTCATCTGGAAAGGCAGCAGCACCAGCTTGATCACCAGCGTGAAGAAAATCAGGGACAGACCATAGGAGCCGGTCATATTGTAAAACAACCGCAAAAGAGCGGCAAACGGGATACAGACGTAATATCCCATGGTTCCTAAAAATCCCATTGGAAGACTCCTTTGTGTACAAATCTCGCTACGCTCAGGGCACGGGGTCGTAGCCCCCCTTGTGGAACGGGTTGCAGCGGAGAACGCGGCGCACAGCCAAATACCCGCCCTTCAGCGCGCCATATTTTTCAATGGCCTCCAGCGCGTATTGGGAGCAGGTTGGGTAAAACCGACAGCAGGGCGGGCGAAGCGGTGAGATTGCCCTTCGGTAAAATCTCACCAATGCCAACATGATTCGTTTCACCCAAGTGCCTCCTCCAAAAGCCCCAGCTTTCCCGTAAGCTTTAAAAAGCTGGCGTTCAGCTCTATCCAGGGCATATTGACCGCCCGGTGGCGTGCCACCAGAACCATGTCGTAGCCCTGACGCATCAGGTGCTGGTTCAGCCGATAGGTCTCCCGCAGCCTGCGGCGCGCACGGTTGCGCACCACCGCATTTCCAAGCTTGGTGGATACGGTAACGCCCAGCCGGTTGTGCCCCAGCCGGTTTTTTCGGCAGTAAATCACAAGCCCGCTTCCGGCGGCGGAAGCACCCTTGCCGTACAGGCGGCGAAACTCATGATTTTTTTTCAGCGTAACGGCTTTTTTCATGCATTCTCCTGTTCGTTTCCGGTGACCGAGGATCTGCCGACCATGCCAATAAGGGACGGAGGAAAACCGGTTTCCTGCCGTCCCTGTCTATTTTGTTCAGCAGGTCCTCCGCGAGAAAAACCCCGCGCGCAGCATCTTAGTAGCTGAGCTGAGCACGGCCCTTGGCGCGGCGGCGGGCAAGAACCTTGCGGCCGTTGGCGGTGGCCATCCGCTTGCGGAAGCCGTGGACCTTCTGTCCGTGGCGCTTCTTGGGCTGATAGGTACGTTTTGTCGCCATGTTGAGACACCTCCTGTACTGAAATCTTTTCCGGCCGCCTATGATGGCGGCTCTTACTCGACACGGCGCTCGCGCCGCGCAGTAAACAAATAAAAAACGCAAATCCAGCGCACGGAACAGTATACATGGAAATCAAAATACTGTCAATAAAAACTTGTAAACGCCGAATTTTTCAGGCAAATTGCCTTTTTTTGAGAACCTGACGGAAAAAACCACAAGATGTCCGTTTTTTGCCGTCGCTTTTTCCAGATATTGTGCTTTTACTTTCTATTTTTTCAATTCTTATTTATTAGAATAAGTGTTGTTTTTTTTCACGTTTTTTGGTATAATCAATGGGTATATGATTTCCCCTGCTCGCAGGGAAAGAGAGGTGTCTTTACTTTTGAATTCCGTAGCCGACGTCTGGACAAACGTCCTCACTCAGTTAAAACGCGACCTCTCGGAGACGACCATTGCCACCTGGTTTGACGAACTGGAAGCCGTGGATCTCCGGGATGGCGTTTTTTATCTGCACTGTCCCAACGACTTCAAGAAAAATTACATTGAGAGCCTGTTCATAAAAAACATCAAGGCGGCCCTTCACGATATCTTTTCCACCGATTTTGAGGTAACCGTCCTCACCGCCGAGGAATATGCCGTTTTTTCAGGCACCGCCCAGAAGAAAAAGTCGGAGGCATTTACCTCCGACGAATTTACCTTTGAGCGCTTTGTGGTAGGCTCCAGTAATAAGCTGGCCCACGCGGCCTGCATCTCCGTGGCGGAGCACCCGGCAAAAAACTACAATCCTCTGCTGATTTACGGGGATTCCGGCCTTGGAAAAACCCACCTGATTTACTCCATTGCCCACGTCATCAAAAAAGATGACCCCAACGCAAAAATCGCCTATGTAAAAGGCGACGACTTGACCAACGAGCTGGTGGAGGCCATTCAGGGAGGAAAAACCGCCGAAATGCGGGAGAAATACCGCAAGGCAGACCTGTTTCTGGTGGATGACGTGCAGTTCATCGCCGGGCGCAAGCAGACGCAGGAGGAATTTTTCCACACCTTCAACAATCTTTACGAATCCGGCAAGCAAATCGTGCTCACCTCCGACCGTCCCCCCTCCGAAATGATGCAGCTCGAAGACCGGCTGCGCACGCGGTTTGAATGGGGCCTTCTGGTAGACGTGGCCCCGCCGGACTATGAGACCCGCATGGCCATCATCAAAAACAAGGCTGCTTTGCTTGGCATGGAAATTCCCAACAAGGTGGCCGCCTACATCGCCGAACGCGTCACTTCCAACGTCCGGCAGCTGGAGGGCACCATTAACAAGCTTCTCGCCTATAAGGACCTTTTGGGGGACGACGTGGACGAGGATCTGGTGAAGCGGGCCATTCAGGATATTCTCCGCCGGGGAGAGAATCTTCCCACCTCGGATTCTATCGTGGAGTTTGTCTCCAAATATTACGGCGTTTCCGCCGAGGTCATTCGGGGGCAGCAGCGGGTGCGGGAGGCTGTGGCCGCCCGGCAGGTTGCCATGTACCTGATTCGCAGCATGACGAACCTCTCCAGCGACGACATCGGCAAGTTTTTTGGAAACCGGGACCACTCCACCGTACTTTACTCCATTGAGAAAGTAGAGCGGCAAATGAAGTCCGACGCAGGCTTTGCCGAGGCAGTGAAAGAAATCAAAACCAATATCAGTTCCAAGCACTGAGTTTTCCCCACTTTTCCTGTGGAAAAGGAAAACAGTATTGTGGAAAACCAGGGTCTTTATATCCATTGTGGAAAAACACCCCTGTTTTTCCAGCCTGCGTCCATAAAAACTTTTCCTGTGCTGACAGGGATTTCCGCACTTTTCCACCGTTTTTGTCCCTCTACTATGACTATCACTAAAAAATATATCTTTCTTTTCTAAAAGAACGCAAAACCACAAACTTTCCCTTTGTCCCCCGGCTTTCATCAAAAAAAGAAAAGCTTCCACAGAAAGGAAAAAAGCCTATGAAATTCTCCTGTGAAAAAGCACTGCTGCAAAGCGCGGTAGCCGTGGCTTCCCGCGCAGTGTCCCAGAAAAGCTCTATTCCCGCGCTGGAGGGTCTTCTGCTTCGCGCCAGCGAAACAGTGACAGTTTCCGGCTACAACATGCAGACCGGTATTCGTACCATTCTTTCCGCCGATGTGACAGAGCCCGGCGAATTAGTATTAAATGCACGCCTGTTCGGCGATATCATCCGGAGGATGCCGGACGACATGATTACTTTTTCTTCCGATGACAGACTGACGGTTCGCCTTCAGTGCGGAGACGCGGACTTTAACATCATGGGCCTCAGCGCGGCAGACTACCCTGATCTTCCAGAGGTGGAGGACGAATATTCCGTATCTATCCAGCAGAAAACCCTGCGCTCCATGATTGAACAGACGCTGTTTGCCGTCTCCACCAATGAAAGCCGCCCTGTCCACACCGGATCCCTGTTTGAAATCGGCGAAGACGGACTGACTGTCGTGTCTGTAGACGGGTTCCGCCTTGCCATCCGTAAAGAACCCTTAGAGCGGGTCAACGGCGGGTATTTCTCCTTTGTGGCTCCCGGATCCGCACTGAACGAGATTGAAAAAATCTGTGGCGACGTAGAGGATACGGCGGCAATTACCTTGGGGAAACGCCACATTTTATTTGAAGTGGGCGATACGCAGCTCATCTGCCGCCGTTTGGAAGGGGATTTTCTGGACTACAAGAGCGCTGTGCCCCGGAAAAACCCAATTTCAGTAGTGGCGGACACCAAGGAGCTGATTCAGAGCATCGACCGGGTCAGCGTGGTGATTTCCGAAAAGCTGAAAAGCCCTGTACGGTGCCTGTTCGACAAGGACCGGGTGGTTCTCTCCGCCAAAACCGCCAATGGCGAGGCCAAGGACGTCTGCCGCGTGGCGGGTGACGGCGGAGAGCTGGAAATCGGCTTTAACAACCGTTATTTAATGGAAGCTCTGCGCTATGCCCCTGCTGATACGGTGAAAATTGAACTGAACACCGGCGTTTCCCCCGCTGTCATCGTCCCTACGGAGGGCGAGGAGAATTTTCTTTATATGGTGCTGCCCGTGCGGCTGAAAGCGCAGGATTAAAATGAAGTCTGTTACCATTACGACGGAATATGTAAAACTTCAGGACCTTTTAAAGCTGGCAAATCTGGTGTACTCCGGCGGAGAAGCCAAGGAGCGCATTCAGGGCGGCGAGGTCATGGTGAACGGTGAAACCTGCACCCAGCGGGGCAAAAAGCTGCGTCCCGGCGACGTGGCCCAGTTGGATGGGCAGGAGTGTACTCCGGTCTATGCGCATTGACGGACTGTTTCTGGAGAATTTCCGCAATTATACCCGACAGGAGCTGTCTTTTGACCCGGACTGCAACGTGATTTTCGGTGACAACGCTCAGGGAAAGACCAATCTGCTGGAGGCTGTCCAATATCTTTCCTGCGGCGGGTCAGACCGGGCGAAAAGCGACCGGGAGTTGATTGGCTTTTCAGCGGAAAGCGCTATTTTGTCCGGCAACGTTTATTCAAGGGAGCGGGAATTTGTCCTGCGGGCAGAGCTGTATCGGGCAAAACGAAGAAAGCTCTGGGTAAATAAGGTTCCCGCCAAAACGGCGGCGGAGCTTTCCGGCGTTTTGCAAACCGTGTTTTTCTGTCCGGAGGATTTACTGCTGATTCGGGACGGGGCAGCGGCGCGGCGGCGGTTTCTGGACAATGCCCTGTGCCAGCTTCGCCCCCGGTATGCCTCCGCCCTCGCGTCTTATCGCCGAGCATATGCCCACAAGACCCGGATTCTGCGGGACTGTGATCAGCAGCCCGGCCTTTTGCAGATGCTGCCGGAATTTAACGAGCGGCTGGTGCAGTGCGGGGCGGTGCTGATTCACTATCGGGCGCAGTTTGTAGAAAAGCTGGCGGCCACGGCCGCCGCAAACCATGCGGACTGCTCCGGCGGAAAGGAACACCTGTCCGTCTCCTATAAAACCGTTTCCTCTGTAGAGGACCCCTTAGTGGAGCCTGCAATTTTGGCGCGGCAGCTTAGGTCCCATATGGAAAGTCACAAATGCGCGGAGCTTGGTTCCCGGCTGTGCCTGTCGGGGCCTCATAAGGACGATCTTGTGGTGGAAATCGACGGGAGGGACGCGAAAACCTATTGTTCGCAGGGACAGACCCGCACGGCGGCTTTGAGTTTAAAGCTGGCGGAACGGGAGATTTACAAAAATGCGTCTGGGGAGGCCCCTGTTCTGCTGCTGGACGATGTGCTCTCCGAGTTGGACCCCCGGCGGCAGGAATTTGTGCTGAACCGTATCGCGGGGGGACAGGTATTTATCACCTGCTGCGAAGATGACCGGCTTCCTGTGCTTTTGGGCGGAAAGGTGTTTCATGTGGCAAACGGTCGGGCGGAGTAAACCGCCTGCTCCCGTAATGTTTCACGTGAAACTTAAAGGGAAATGCGTGCTTTGGGTGTTTGGAAGAAAAAGGAGGATGGACCTTGTATCTTTATATCGGTCAGAATGAAATTGTCCCCGAAAACCGGGTGGTGGGCATTTTTGATCTGGACAAATGCAGCTACGGAAAAAGGACCCGGGAATACCTTGCAAAGGCGGAGAGCGAGGGCGTGGTTCTGGACGTTTCCGGGGCTTTGCCAAAATCCTTTGTGGTGTGCGACCATCCCTATCATCCGCAGATTGTATATCTCTCTCAGCTTGGCCCTGCCACGCTGCAAAAGCGGGCGGAGAGTCTGGAGCTGGAGCTGTGAGCAGTTCCAATGGAGAGTTTATATAAGATTTTAGAGAGCCGTTTTTTAAACTGGCCTTTTCTGAAAATACACAGTAATGCGGGGGCGGTTTTTGAGCAGGTTTTGAGCGCGATAAAAATTGACACAGGGGCGGGGAGAAGCGGGCCTGCAAAATGGCGGACCCGGCTCTGCTTGCCCTGTTATACGGAAGGAGAAACCAAATGGCAGAAAATGAGACACTGAATCCCACCACAGTGGGCGCGGAAAATGAATATGACGCATCCGAAATTCAGGTGCTGGAGGGGCTGGAGGCCGTTCGTAAGCGGCCCGGTATGTATATCGGGTCCACGTCCTCCTCGGGCCTGCATCATCTGGTGTATGAGATTGTGGATAACGCCATCGATGAGGCGCTTGCCGGCTGCTGTACAGATATTCTGGTGCAGATCAACGCCGACGGGACCATCACGGTGGTCGACAACGGACGGGGTATCCCCGTGGATATTCAGGCCCAGACGGGAAAGCCCGCGCTGGAAGTGGTTTACACCGTGCTTCACGCAGGCGGAAAGTTCGGCGGCGGGGGCTATAAGGTTTCCGGCGGATTGCACGGCGTTGGCGCCAGCGTGGTGAACGCGCTGTCCGAATGGCTGGTGGTGCAGGTCCACCGGGACGGAAAAATTTATGAAATGCACTTTGCCCGTGGTGAGATTACCAAAAAGATGGAAGTGGTGGGCACCACCGACCACACCGGCACCACTGTCACCTTTAAGCCTGACCCTGAAATGTTCCGTGATACCACGGAGTACGAGTATGACATTCTGCATACCCATATGCGGGAGCAGGCGTTTTTAAATGCGGGCCTGAAAATTAAGGTGGCGGATTTGCGGGAGGGCCGGGAGCAGGCCGACGAAATGTATTATGCCGGCGGTATCCGGGAGTTTGTCACGTTTCTGAACCGCACCAAGGACCCCATCCACTCCGACGTGATTTATATGTGCGGGAGCAAGGACGACTCCATGGCGGAAATTGCCCTGCAATATCACGATGGGTATAACGAAACCATGCTTTCCTTCGCCAACAATATTCATACGCCCGAGGGCGGCATGCACGAGGAGGGCTTCAAGCGCGCCCTTACCAACGTGCTGAACAACTACGGGAAGAAAATCGGCATGCTGAAGGAGGGCGACAAGGTTTCCGGCGAGGACTGCCGGGAGGGCCTTACCTGCATTATTTCCGTAAAACTGACTGATGCCCAGTTTGAGGGCCAGACCAAGGCAAAGCTTGGCAACAGCGAAATCCGCACGCTGGTGAATGGAATTGTCTCCGCGAAGCTTGAAACCTATCTGGAGGAAAATCCTCAGGTGGGACGCATGATTCTGGATAAATCCCTCACCGCAAACCGCGCGCGGGAGGCCGCCCGGAAGGCGCGGGAGTCCATCCGCCGGAAAACGGCGCTGGGCGGCGCGGCTATGCCCGACAAGCTGCGGGATTGCAACGAGGCCAACCCGGAGCTCACCGAGCTCTACATCGTCGAGGGTGACTCCGCAGGCGGTTCCGCCACACAGGGACGGGACTCCCGCTTTCAGGCGATTCTTCCCCTGTGGGGCAAGATGCTGAACGTGGAGAAGGCCCGGGCGGATAAGGTGTATGGCAACGACAAGCTCCAGCCCGTGATTACGGCGCTGGGGGCGGGCATCGGAGAGGAATTTGACGTCTCCCGTCTGCGCTATCACAAAATCGTCATCATGGCGGATGCGGACGTGGACGGTTCCCACATCCGCACGCTGCTGCTGACCTTCTTCTTCCGCTTCATGCGGCCGCTGGTGGAGCAGGGGTATGTTTACGCCGCTGTCCCTCCCCTCTTTAAGCTGAGCCGGGGAAAGACCTCCCGGGTGGCTTATACGGAGGAGGAGAGCCGCGTGATCTCCACAGAGCTGAAGCAGGATAATCCCAACGCGAAGGTGGACATCAGCCGCTATAAGGGCCTTGGCGAGATGAACCCACACGAGCTGTGGGAAACCACCATGGACCCGGAAAAGCGGACTCTGCGCCGTATTACTTTGGACGATGCGGTGGCCGCCGACGAGACGTTCTCCATTTTGATGGGTGAAAAGGTGGAGCCGCGGAAGGAATTTATCGAGAAGAACGCGAAATACGCGGTCAATCTGGATTATTAAGAGAGGAGAACCGAACATGAGTAAGAAACCGCAGTACGATCCCGAGGAGATTCGGTTCCCCAACCAAAAAATCGAGCAGTCCCCTCTGGTCACGGAAATGCAGAAATCCTATATCGAATATGCCATGAGCGTCATTGTCGGTCGGGCGCTGCCCGACGTGCGGGACGGATTAAAGCCCGTCCACCGCCGGATTTTGTACGCCATGTACGAGGACGGCCTGACCTTTGAAAAGGCCTTCCGCAAGTGCGCCACCGCCGTTGGCGACGTGCTGGGCCGGTACCACCCCCACGGAGACGCGTCGGTGTACGACGCGCTGGTGCGCTTGGCACAGGACTTTTCCATGCGCTATATGCTGGTGGACGGACACGGAAACTTTGGTTCCGTGGACGGAGACCCCCCGGCTGCATACCGATACACCGAGGCCCGCCTCTCTAAAATTTCCGAAGAAATGCTTCGGGACATTGAAAAAGATACGGTAGACTGGTCCCCCAACTTTGACGAGACGAGAAAAGAACCCAAGGTCCTCCCCTCTCGTTTCCCCAATCTGCTGGTCAACGGCTCCAGCGGCATCGCCGTGGGCATGGCCACCAATATCCCGCCCCACAACCTGCGGGAGGTCATTGGCGCTTGCATCCATGTGCTGGACGACCCGGAGGCCCAGCTTGCCGACCTGATGCAGTATGTCAAGGGTCCCGATTTCCCCACGAAGGGCGTGATTATGGGCCGCAGCGGCATTCGCGCGGCATACGCCACCGGCCGGGGCCGGGTGGTCATTCGCGCCCGGACGGAGTTTGAGGAGTTTGGCAAGGACCGCACTCGGATTGTGGTGACAGAGATTCCCTATCAGGTCAACAAGCGGATGCTGATTAAGAATATGGCCGATCAGGTAGAGGATAAGCGGCTGGAGGGCATTTCGGATATCCGGGACGAGTCGGACCGGAACGGCATGCGCATCGTGATTGAGCTGAAGCGGGACGCAAACCCGCAGGTAGTACTCAACCGCCTGTTCTCCCAGACCCAGCTTCAGTCCAGCTTTGCCATCAATATGCTGGCGCTGGTGGATAACCAGTCCCAGCCGAAAATTCTGTCCCTGCGGCACATTATTGACGAGTATCTCGCCTTTCAGGAGGATTTGATTGTCCGTCGGACGCGGTATGACCTGAAAAAAGCGCAGGAGCGTGCTCATTTGCTTGAGGGTCTGCTCATCGCCCAGGACCACATCGACGAAGTCATTAAGGTCATTCGCAGCAGTTATGACAACGCCAAGCAAAACTTGATGGAAAAATTCGGTCTGGACGAGATTCAGGCCCAGGCTATCTGCGAAATGCGTCTTATCTCCCTTCAGGGCCTGAACCGGGAAAAGCTCGAGGCGGAGTATAAGGAGCTGGAGGAGAGAATCCACTATTACGAGGACCTTCTTGCTTCCAACGAAAAAATCCGCGCCTTGCTGAAAGAGGAGTTGACCGCCATCGCCGAAAAATACGGCGACGACCGCAAGACCGAGATTCAGGACGTGGAGGACGAAATCGACATTGAGGACCTGATTGAAGAGGAAGAGTGCGTCTTTACTCTGACGGAAGCGGGCTATATCAAGCGGACCCCTGTCAGCGAATACACGGCGCAATCCAAGGGCGGTATGGGCAAAAAGGGCATCACCACCCGGGAAGAGGACGTGGTGGTGGACGTGTTCACTGCTTCCACCCACGACTATATCCTGTTCTTTACCGACACGGGAAAGGTCTATCGGAAAAAGGGTTATCAGATTGCAGAGTCCGGAAAAACCGCCAAGGGGACTAACCTCATCAACATTCTCCAGATTGAGCAGGGAGAGCGGGTGCAGGCCATGGTTCATACCCGGTCTTTGGAGGACACGGGCAGTTTCTTCTTCATGGTGACTCGGAACGGCACGGTGAAGCGCCTGCCGGTGGCCACCTTGAAAAACCTAAGGAACAACGGCATCCGCGCCCTGCGGATGGACGAGGGAGACGCGCTGATTACCGTCCGGGAGACGGACGGTACCAAGCGGATTCTGATTGCCACCCACGATGGGCAGGCAGTTTGCTTTGACGAGACGGACGTGCGCCCCATGGGTCGGGACGCCACAGGCGTCCGGGGCATCCGCCTGCGGGAGGGCGACTATGTGGTTGCTGCCGCCCGCGCGCTGGAGGGGAAAACGGTTCTTTCCATCACGGAAAATGGATACGGCAAGCGTACCCCCGTGGAGGACTACCGGATTACAAACCGCGGCGGCCTTGGCATCCGAAACTACATGGTGACGGAGAAAACTGGCCCCGTGGTAGGGATGAAGGTGGTGGACGGCAACGAGGATTTGCTGCTGGTCACCCAGAGCGGCATTCTCATCCGCACGGGGGTGGACAGCATCCGTATCGCCGGACGGTCCACCCAGGGTGTCATCGTCATGCGCTTTAAGGAAGACGGCGATCAGGTGATTTCCCTCGCCCTGACGGACAAGGAGGAGACTTCCGAAGAGATGACCGGGGAGCTTTCCGCCGGGGAAGGCCTGCCCGTTGAAGAGGAGATTTCCGAAGAAGCCGAAGCTGCTGCCGATGCAGAAGCTTTGACCGAAGACGGACCTTCTTCCGAAGAGACGGAATAATCTGAAAAAGAAAGGGCTTGCCCACAGGCAAGCCCTTTTTCCATGCATTGTGGAAAACTTTTTGGATTTTGCGCAGGTTCTTTCTGTAAAAAGCCGTTTTTAGAATAAAAAATCTTGGCTGTAAACAAAAAATAAGGATGAGAGGAATGAAACTCCTCTCATCCTTATTTTCATAGTGCTTTCAGGTCACAGGAGGATTCTTCAAATCCTCAAAATAAAACCTGCCTACTTGTATTTTCTGCTTTCCGCCACCGCCAGCTCGTCGCAGCGGTTGTTTTCTGGGGTGTCGGCGTGGCCTTTCACCCAGTGATAGCGGAGCGTGTGGGTTTCTGTCAGAGCCAGCAGCTTATCCCACAGGTCGGGGTTCAGAGCGGGCTTTTTGTCGGACTTTACCCAGCCCCGCTTTTTCCAGCCTTTTGCCCAGCCCTTTTCAAGTCCGTCAATCACGTATTTGGAATCGCTCCACAAATCGACGGTGCAAGGCTCTTTCAAAAACGACAGCGCTTCAATTACAGCCGTCAGCTCCATGCGGTTGTTGGTGGTGGCCGGCTCGCCGCCGGAAAGCTCCCTGCGGTGCTCTCCGTAGATCAAGACAGCCCCCCAGCCCCCCGGGCCGGGATTGCCGGAGCAGGCCCCGTCAGTATAGATCGTGACAGTTTTCATGAAAACTCCTTAAAGCTATTAAATCCGGGCCTTTTGCCCATTGCGCCGCTGGGCGCTTATTCCAGTGCGTCCAGCTCTGCTTGCCAAAGGGCGGCCTGCGCGTCGCTGGGCATTCGCCAGTCCCCCCGGGGGGATACCGCCACAGAGCCGACCTTCGGCCCGTCCGGCAGGCAGTTGCGCTTGAACTGCTGGGAGAAAAACCGCCGATAAAACACCCGCAGCCACTTCAAGATTACCGTACGGTCATACCGCTCGCTCCATGCGTACAGCGCCATACGGAAAATTTTCCCCGGATCAAAGCCCCAGCGCAGAAAGTAGTACAGGAAGAAGTCGTGCAGCTCGTAGGGCCCCACCAAATCCTCGGTCCGCTGGACAATGTCGCCCCGCACGGCGGGCAAGAGCTCCGGGGATACGGGCGTGTCCAGAATATCCTCCAAAACGCCGGTGAGGTCCCCGTCCTTGTCCTGATTATCCCGGGCGAGATAAGCCACCAGATGGCGCACCAGCGTCTTGGGAATGGAGGCATTGACGGCGTAGTTGCTCATGTGGTCACCGTTGTAGGTGCACCAGCCAAGGGCCAGCTCGCTTAAATCCCCGGTGCCGATGACAAGGCCCCCGGTCTGGTTGGCAATGTCCATCAAAACCTGCGTCCGCTCCCGGGCCTGTCCGTTTTCAAAGGTGACAGAGTGGTCGTTCATGTCCTGACCGATATCCCGGAAGTGGCTGCGAACGGTGGTGGAGATATCCACGGTTCTCAGCGTGGTCCCCAGCCGCTCCGCCAGGATCACCGCGTTGTTTTTCGTGCGGTCGGTGGTGCCGAAGCAGGGCATGGTCACCGTCACAATATCCGTCATGGGCCTGCCGAGCAAATTCATGGAAAGGGCGGCAATCAGCACCGCCAGCGTAGAATCTAGACCACCGGAAAGGCCCACCACGGCCGTTTTCGACCCCGTGTGCTCCAGCCGATGCTTTAAGCCCAAGGACGCGATTAAAAGAATTTCACGACAGCGAGCGTCCCGATCCTCCCGTCCCTCCGGAACGAAGGGCATGGGGGCCACGTAGCGGGTAAGCTTTGTGCGCTCTACCGTCAGGGAAAATGGGACTGTAACAGGAGAAGATGAAATAGGCCGCTCCGGCATGATCTGGGTCCGCCTCCGCTCATAGCACAGCCGCGCCACATCAATTTCAGAAATCAAAAGGCCGCCCTCAAACCGCTGCTCTGCCAGTAGGGTTCCGTTTTCCGCAATAAGCTGGTGTGCGCCGAACACGACATCGGAGGTGGACTCCCCCTCCCCCGCGCTGGCGTATACATAGCCGCACAAAAGCTTCGCCGACTGCATGGTCACAAGCTGGCGGCGGTATGCGTCCTTCCCCACCAAATCGTTGCTGGCGGACAGGTTGCCGATGATAGTGGCTCCCGTCTGCGCCATGGTCACGGAGGGAGAGCAGGGCGCCCACAAATCCTCGCAGATTTCAAAGCCCAGCGTCAGCTCTGGAATTTCCTCACAGGAAAAGAGAATTTCCGCGCCGAAGCAGACCTCGCTTCCGCACAGCCGCACCATATTCAGCGGCTCCCGGGGCGCGGGTGAAAACTGCCGCTTTTCGTAAAACTCCCCGTAATTGGGCAGGTGCGCTTTGGGCACGACCCCAAGAATCATTCCTTTTTGTATAATTACTGCGCAGTTATACAATCTGTTTTCGTTCCGGACCGGCAGGCCCACGGCCGTGACGACCTCCAGATTCCGGGTGGCCTCCAGCACGGTGGAAAGGGCCTGTTCCGCGCCCCGCAGCAGGGTTTCCTGATAAAAAAGGTCGCCGCAGGTATAACCCGTCAGACCCAGCTCCGGCAGAATCAGAACCTTCACCCCCGCCTGCTCCGCCTTGCGCATCAGGGTAAAGGTTTCCTCCGCATTGCGGGCGCAGTCCGCCAGATGAAGCCGGGGACTGCCGCAGGCGACAGAGATAAAACCGTCTTTCATGCAAAACGCCTCCCGAGTAAAAAATCTTGTTCTTATAGTATACCACGCCGGGACATTTCGCAATACGGAAAGTGTCGAAGGGCCCGTCGGCGTGCAGGAATCTTACAGGCGGCGCGGGATACAAAAGCGGTTCTTTGCCAGCCGCAGGGCCGCTTTAAAAAAAGCACGCAAAAAGGACCGCCGAAGCGGTCCCTTTTGCTGTGTGTGTTTTAGGAGGGAGAAAACGCATCGGGGTGGGAGTCCCCTTTGCTGATTCTTAAGATACCCGAAAAACATTGCGGAATTATGCATTTGATGTGAACAGTCTGTAAACAAACACGGGGTTTTATTCGACAGAAGTTATAAAGTTTAAAAAAACTTGTTGAAAAGGAGGTGCACAGATGCAAACTTATTTTAATATTTTTTGTGAAAACTTCCATGATAGACATTTATGTATAAAATGTTATACTGTATATTAGGCATTCTTATGTAATATGCTGTACTGTATGGAAAACCCTTGGTTTGTATCTTTGCGGCGCGGTTTTCAATTTTTCGCGAAGATAAGACCAATTGAGAAGCCGCCTGCACAGCGGGGGAAGGGGGGCCAAGACAGCGGGGGCCGTGTGACCAAAACAAGACCCTTACTATTTTAGGAGGTATCCAATGGACAAATTTTTTAAGATCACCGAGCGCGGGAGTACCGTCAGAACAGAGATTCTGGCGGGTATTACCACCTTTATCACCATGGCGTATATTCTTCCGGTAAACATGGGGATTTTGAGCCAGGCCGGACTGAATGAGGGGGGCGTTTTTCTGGCCACGGCTCTGTCTGCATGCATAGGAACCATGCTGATGGGTCTGTGGGCCGGAATGCCGTTTGCGCAGGCGCCGGGAATGGGCCTGAACGCATTCTTTACCTATACGGTGGTATTCGCCATGGGCTTCTCCCCGTCCTTTGCGCTGGCGGCGGTTTTGGTGGAGGGCTGCATTTTCCTGGTGCTCAGCCTTACAGGTATACGCTCCAAGCTGCTCACTGCGATTCCCAAGCAGCTTCGTCTGGCCATCTCGGCTGGTATCGGTCTTTTTATCATGTTCATCGGTTTCCAGAATTCCGGAATCATTGTGGGAGGCGCTACCCTCGTGGAGGTAAACCCGAACCTGACCCAGGCCGGCGTGTTTTTGGCGCTTGTCGGCATCGCCATTACGGTGATTCTGTGGATGAAAAAGGTGAAGGGTGCGCTGCTGATCGGCATTTTCCTCACCTGGTTCTTGGGTATGGCTGCTCAGGGAATCGGCTGGTATCAGGTAAATCCCGAAGCAGGCGCATATTCCCTGTTTCCCTCTGCCCTGATCAGCTTCACTTCCTTCTCGGGCCTTGCGGAAACCTTTGGCCTGTGCTTTTCCGGTCTGCGGGATGCTTTTGCCAGCGGCAAAAATATCACCCAGTTTATTATGGTTACGCTTACGTTCCTGTATGTGGACATCTTTGATACGCTTGGGACTTTCGCAGGTGTGGCTACCAAGGCAAAGATGATTGATGAAAACGGAAACTTCCCCGGTGTCAATCAGGCCTTTGCATCCGACGCCGTGGCTACCACGGTGGGCGCCATTCTGGGCACCTCTACCGTTACCACGTTTGTGGAAAGCGCCTCCGGTGTGGAGGAGGGCGGACGCACGGGCCTCACCGCCGTCACCACTGCCATTTTGTTCCTGCTGGCAGTTCCCTTCTTCCCTGTGATCGGCGCCATCCCCAGCTTTGCCACAGCCCCCGCGCTGGTGGTTGTGGGCATCATGATGTGCGAGCCCATGGAGGAGTTCGAGTGGTCCAAGGTGGAGGCGCTGGTTCCCGGCGTGTTTGCCATCATCTTCATGGTTGTGGGCTACTCCATCTCTGCGGGCATTATGTTCGGCATCCTGTTCTATCTGCTGGTGCGGGTCGTGCAGGGTAAGGCCAAGGAGCCCGGCATCGTGATGTGGGTGCTGGGTGCGCTGTTCCTGTTCAAGCTGTTTATTTTCCCGCTGCTTTAAGCAAAGCGGATAAACTTAAACCGCCTTTCTGGTATACAGGCTGTCTTATGACTGCCTGTATACCGGGGGACAAGACGGACTGAATACGAAAAGCAGAGGCGGGAACCAGTCATTGGTTCCCGCCTCTGCCTGATGCATTTTTGCCTAGTTTGTTATTCTCACGCCGCGCGCATCCACCTCAGCCCCATCAATGCTGGTGCTTTTGGCGAGAGAGCCGTCGAGGTAAAAGTAATACCAATTGCCGTCAATCTCCAGCCATTTCGCGGAAATCATGTTGCCGTGGGCGTCGAAATAATAGGTCCTGCTGGCGTCTCCGGGTTCATCCCGCCAGCCGGTAAACAGCCTGTTCCCGAAATAAAAGTGCCAGCTTCCGGAATTGTCCTGCACCCATCCGGTTTTCAGAGTGCCGTTGGGATTGAAATCATACTTCACACCGTCAATGCTCTGTGTACCTGTCAGCACCGTTCCGTCCTTGTAGTACAAATACTGCCCGACATCGTTCAGCGCCCAACCCTGCGCAGTGGCGGGATCAATGGTCAGCTTGATATACCTGTGGAGCATAGCGCTGACCCCGGCGCGAGTGGCGCTGGATTGAGGATGAAACCTGCTGGCGCTGTCGCCCATCAGGATGCCGGCCTGCTGCACCGCCGTGACCGCCGCTTTGTGGGCGCTGTCGATTTCGGACGCATCTGCAAAGACAGCGGTGGGGCGCGTCACAGGCAGCGTGTAACCGGTGACTTTTGCGTAATTTGCGAAAATCACCGCTATTTCCTCGCGGGTGACGGCGCGGCCGGGTTCAAACCTGCCTCTTTCGGTTCCCTGAAAAATTCCTTCACCGTATGCCCATTCAATATAGGGGCGGAACACGCTGGTCGCTTTTACATCGGAGAAGCGATTGGTGGTGTAAGCGTTCGTATCCACGCCCGCCAGCCTGCCCAGGGCTGTCACCAGCATTCCGCGGGTCATGGCAGCGTCGGGGGCGAAAGAGGTGTCCGAGGTTCCTCCGAACAGTCCGCGTCCTACCACATAGTCAATGGATTCCTTTGCCCAATGGCTGCTGATATCGGTGAATTTGGAGGACGGAGCCAAATAGCCCACGCCGTACACGGAGAAATGATTCGTGCTGAATCGCACGCTGCCGCTGCTTGCGTCATAGAAGGAATCGGGTATACGGCTAGGCTTTTCCGTTTCATCCACATGCACGGCATAGAGGTAGTCCGCCGTCTCATTTTTGCCCGGCGCAGAGGGAATGGACACAGAGGCGGAGCCGGTTCCAAGGCTTGAGATGTTTACGGGATTTCCGTCCTTCAGAGAGGTTATGGTAATGTCGAACGCATTGCGGACACCCTCAACTGTCACCGGCTTTATTGTAAGCGTCACAGTTCCCGTGCTGTGTGTTTGAAGCTCCGAAAGGGCCTGCTTGTCAAGTAGAAGAGAGATTGGTGCACCTGTGATTTCAAATTGTGTTGCCCCGGTGCTGACCAGCCGATTCAGAGCGGCACGCTCCAGCGTCAGGGTCAGCCCTGCGGCCGCAGGACTATCCAGAACAAGCTGCACGCCAATGCCGTAAGCGGTGCGATTCTGTGTCTTGGCTTCCGTCTGCGCTTTTTCAAGGGCTGCTTTTACAAGACTGTCGGTTACGGTGAAGGTTTTCTGCGTATTGGTTCCCGCCGTTTTGCCCGAAACGCGTCCAACCGTGGGACAGCCGGGCTGTGGAATGGGGAGAATCGTGACGGTGGGTGCAGGGCTGCTGATGAAGCTAACGCCTCCTCCTCCCCCGCTTCCTCCGCTCGTCCCTCCGGCGATACAGGTGATTTGCGTGGTTCCTCCGCTTACCGTATGATAGTTGTCGCTGTCTTCTGGGACAAAAAGCAACGCGTAGTCCCCGGTTTCTGTCGCTGCGGAATCGGGATGTTCCCATACGAAGGTACCTGAAACAGAGCCCTCCCCTCCGCTTAACGAAATATCCCGAAGCACCGTATTTATCGCCACGCTTTCCGTAACCGTGGGCCATGTTGTTACGGTGACCGCTGCCTTTGAAATTGTGAAATATACCGTTTTGCTGCCGCTGCGGCCGTTTTGCAGGCTTACTGTCACAGAAGCCTGCCCGGCATTGGTGTTCTCCGCATAGGAATAGGCAAAATCCGTGTCCTTTTCAAGTGGGTCACTAAGATACGTCACCTCCGGCTCCGGGGTAATCGGACTTCCTGTATAGGTGTACGTATCAGTGGACAGGTCCGCCACCGTCCAGTCGCCATCCGCAGATATTTTATTTCCATCGCCGTTATAGCTGCCCGCATGGGTCCCTGCGCCATCGCCGCTCACTTCGCAATCCTTGAAAGAAACAGAATCGGCGTTTGTGCCGCTGCCTGCAAACACCAGTTCTCCTCCTGTAACAGCTAAGCTACCGTTATCATTAGAGGAAATGCCCCCGCCCGAACCGATATCGGGTGCAAAATCGCCGCCTGTAACCGTCACTTTTGTGCCGTTGCCGCTGATAGTGACAGCAGCGCCGTCTCCCCCTCTACCATTGCCATATTCACCGCTGCCACCGCCGCCGATCCCCGCGCCACCGCCGCTGTTCACACTTCCGCTGCCGCCCGTGGCCGTCACGGTACCGCCGGTGATGTTGACTGTGCCGCCGTTTGCACCGGAAGCAGTATCATTGCCTTGCGCGGCGCCGCCTCCAATGCCTGCGCCGCCGTCTGTGCCTTGGGCAATCACTGTCCCTCCATGAATGGCAATTATTCCTCCATTCAACACTGCGGTTAAGGATTGCCGCTGCCCGCTGCCGATCCCCGCAGCGCCGCCGACGCCTGTGGCGTTGCCTGTGCCGCCCGTGGCCGTCACGGTGCCGCCGTTGACGGTGATAGTTCCGCCGCTATAGCGCCCGCCGATGCCGGGAGCATATTGCCCGCCCCTCGCTTGCACGATACCGCCGTTAATGGTAATGTCGCCGCCCTGATCATGTGGTCCGCTGCTGCCAATTCCTGCGCCGTTTCCTCCGCCGGAAGCTGAAATATTTCCGCCGTTGATGGTAATATTGCCGCATTTCGAGTTGCTTCCGCCAATGCCTGCGGCTTCGTTCGCGGCATTGGAAATCAAAATTCCCATTTCATTTTCATCTGTGGAATTCGCATAAATGGTCAGGCTGTTTCCCTCATTAACTGTGACACCCTCTACTTCAATGATTGAGCTATCGCTTAAAATTAAATGCACATCTCCCAAAACCGTAAGACTGCCGCTGATAATTACTTGGTTCTCCACATAATACCAGCTTTCAGTGTCAATGGAGCCTAAGCTTGCAGTGGACGATGTGACGGGTGTAGCTTCCGCAGTCTGGGGCTGCTCTGCTTCATCCAAATAGCTTACGTCCTCAGTCGTCATCAGGCCCATCAACTGCACGCTGCGTGCCATAGCAGCTCGTTTCATCGTCAAGGTGGTTGCAGACTGACCCGTGCCTTCACCCGGAGCATATCCCTCCGGCAGCGCTTTGGGGGCAGTAATGACAGGCCCAATTTTTTCGGCCGGCAGGTCTGCCGCCACGGCGGGAATTGCTGCGCCGCTGAAGGTCACTGCGACCAAAAGCAGGAGCGCCGGTATGCGCCGATACAACTTTTTACGTTCTTGGTTCAAGCTTCATTCCTCCTGTTTTACTGTCCCGCGCCGTTGCAGCGCAGCCAAGATTTTCTAAGCCGCCCCCACAGGGCACGCCGGAATGCCATTTTGCTTCCGCATTTCTGGAAGTTATTGTTATCTTAACAAAAATAGAGCTCTACGGCAAGACTTTGTGCAAATAGAATGGACAATAAAAAACTGTAAAGCTCTGCTTGATGGTGGGCTGCCAGATTGTAATTTAAGGTATAGCAAAAGGCGGACAGCCGAAGCCGTCCGCCCTTTGCCCTATTAAAAGTTTTCCTGTGCGTAACGGGCCAATTCCTCTCGGAAGTCAGGGTGTGCAATGGAGATCATTGCGTCTGCCCGCTCTTTTAAAGAAAGACCTGACAGCTTGGCCACGCCGTACTCTGTCGCCACATATTGAATCATGCTGCGCGGTGCGGAGACCACGCTTCCGCCGGAGATAAAGGGAACAATGCTGGACTTGAGCGTCCCATCCTTCTTCTTGTGTGCAGCGGCCAGACAGATAAACCCTTTTCCGCCCTCGGAGCGAAATGCTCCTTCCAGAAAATCAAGCTGGCCGCCCGTGCCGGAAAGCTGGCGGCTGCCTGCCGACTCCGCGTTCTCCTGACCCATCAGGTCCAGCTCCACGCCGCCGTTGATGCTGATAAAGTTCTTCATTTTGCACATCCGTTCCGGCGCATGGACAGCATCCACATCGCCGGGGGAAAAAAGCTGAGGCTCCTGCTCCAGCCAGTCGTACAGCTCCAGAGAGCCCATGGCCAAATTCCAGGTGGAGCGTCCGGTATCAAGCTCTTTCCGGGCATTGGTGAGCTTTCCGGCCTTGTGAAGGGCCAGAAACGCGTCGCTGATGGTGCCGGTATGGCAGCCCAAGTCCTTTAAATCAGAATCCGCCAGCAGCTTTGCCACGGTAAAGGGCACGCCGCCGACCCCCAAAGACAGCACCGCGCCGTTGGGAATTTCCGCAACTACACGCTTTGCAATTTCCACATCAATCGGAGACGGCTCTCGATAGGTGCGCAGAGGCAGGGGCTCGTGCTCGCCCTCCACGATATAATCCGCTTCCGACAGATGGACCCTGTGGGACCCGTTCACGCCCTGAAGTCTTGGCAGATGCTCGTTGATTTCAAAGACCACCGTCCTGGCGTTTTCAAAGATGGTGTGCCAAGCGTAGTTGGAAATACCCAGACCGCAAAAGCCCTTGTCGTCCGGCCGGGAAACGGGAACAAAGGCTGCGTCCACCCGGATATGACGGCGGTAAAGCTCCGGAAGCTGGCGCAGAATCATGGGCATAAAGCGGCACAGGCCCCGGCTTTGGAGCTTGCGCTCGTAGTCTCCGATGTGCCAACTGTAATAGGTGAAGGCGGACTGCTCGGGATCCTGCTCAACCACCTCAATGCGGGGGCGAATCACCAGCCCGCCCCGGATTTTTACATCCCGCAGTTCGGACTTCCGTGCGGCCAGCGCCCTGTCCATCAGCTCGGGAAAGCCTGCGCCAAACCCATAGTCCACCCAGTCTCCCGACTGCACCGCCCGGGCGGCAGCTTCTTTAAGGCTTACAAATTTGCTCTTGTAATCTTCCATGATTGTTTTTCGCTCCCATATGCAGTAAGTTACTTCATCAGTCGGCCCAAATTTCTTCGTCGGTGGGGATGTACATTGTGGGAACCTTGTAGGAAATGCGGCTGACATTCATCAGGTGATAGAACCACAGGTTCTCGCTGATGGCGTTGTTGCCCCACGTGCCGCAGCCCAGCGTGGTAGTGGGATTCAGGCCGTTGTCCATGGCACCGCCCAAGGCCGTGCCGCCTACCTGATTCACCGCGTAACGGGAGACATTGATCACCTCGGGGACAGCCTCGATATGTGCGTCGGTGTTGGAGTGAATCACCACGCTGTGGCCGATGCCCTCCATTTCAAGGTTTGCGCGGGAAATTTCCATGCACTCCTCCCAGGTGTCGTACAGGAACAGTGCCATGACGGGAAACAGCTTTTCCTTTGCCAGAACGTCGTCGTGGGCATACCCCTTGGTGCAGCTCAAAATGACCTTGGCGTCGGCGGGCACGCCCTCCAGCCCGGCCATTTTGGCCATCTTCTGGACGCTGGCGCCGGGCCAGTCCTTGTTCAGCATCCCGTCAGGGAAGCAGCTATTGCGCAGCTTTTCAGCATCAACCTCGTTGTCGATGTAGTAAGCGCCGTTGGCCTTCATGGCGGCAATCATCTCGTCGGCCTTCTCCCGGGGGCAAATCAGGTTTTGCTCGCAGGTGCACAGCACGCCATTGTCAAAAATGCGGCCGGTAATCGCCATCTTGGCAACCTCGTTGAGGTCTACATCGCGGTCCACCAGTACCTGCACGTTGCCCTGACCCACGCCGTAGGCGGGTCGGCCGGAGGAATACGCCGCCTTGACCATGCCGGGGCCGCCGGTGCAGATGCAAAGGTCCACCACCGACATCAGTCCGGCAGACAGATCCATGGTGGGCTCGGGGATAATCTGGATCAGATTCTTGGGCATTCCAAGCTTGTCCAGCTCTCCAATCATCAGCTCCGTTGTTCTCACACCCACCTTTCTGGCCCGGGGGTGAGGGCAGATGATAATGGCGTTTCCGCACTTGAGACTGCACATGGAATTGTGCATCAGCGTGATGACGGGATTGGTGGTGGGTGCAATGCAGCCGATGACGCCGATGGGCTTGGCCACCTTCATAATGCCGGTTTCCGCATCCCGCTCAATGATGCCGCGGCTCTTTTTGTCCTTCGTGCGCCACCAGACGCTCTTGGACTTGTTGCGGCACTTGCCGATTTTGCTTTCATAATTGCCCATGCGGGTTTCGTCTACCGCCATGTGGGCAAGCTCTACGGCATTGTCATAAATGACCTTGCCGATGGCTTTCACGGCCTTGTCCACCACTTCCTGAGGGTATTTCTCAAACTCCTTCTGCGCTGTGCGGGCGGAAGAAACCAGAGATTTCAGATATTCCTGTGTGTCCATTTTACAATAACCTCCAAAATAATTCCAGTAATTTTTATCAGCTCTTTAGTGCAGCGGCAATGGACTCGTCAATGATTTGAAAAGCGGCGTCCAGCGTGCCCTCGTCCACGTTCAGAGGGGGAATCAGGCGGATGTTGTTCTTGTCGGCGCCGCAGCTCAGCAGCAGCAGATCGCGCTTCAGCGCCTCGGTAATCACGGCGGAGCACAATGCCCCGTTGGGCGCATTGTCCTCGGGCTTTACAAACTCCATGGCGTTCATCAGGCCCATGCCCCGGACGTCGCCGATGACGCTGTATTTCTGTTGCAGGTCATGCATTCTTGTGCGGACGATTTCGCCCATCTTGCGGCAGTTTTCCAGAACGCCGCCTTCGAACAGCTCTTCCATCACAGCCAAGGCCGCGGCGCAGGAGACGGGGTTTCCGCCGAAGGTTCCGCCGTGAGCGCCCTTGCCCCACTTGTCCATGATTTCGCTTTTGCCAAACACGGCACTCAAAGGCAGGCCGCCGCCGATGGCCTTGGCGGAGGTGAAAATGTCGGGCTCAATGCCCAGCGTTTGCCATGCATACAGATTACCGGTGCGGCCGAAGCCAGACTGAATCTCGTCAAAAATCAGGAGAATCCTGTGCTGGTCGCACAGCGCGCGGACATACTTCAGCCACTCCAAGGGAGGAACGACATAGCCGCCCTCGCCCTGAATCGGTTCCATGATAATGGCCGCCACCATGGAGGGCTCGACAATCTTCTTGAACAGATCGTAAAACTGGGTGAAGTACTCCTTGGGGCACTTGCCGTCCTCCATCTGATAGGGCGTGCGGAACAGGTAAGGATACTCCGCAAAATACACACTGGGCATCATAGGCTCGTAATTTTTGCGATAAGCGGCGTTGGAGGTGGTAATGGTGGCGGTGGCCATGGTCCGGCCGTGGAACGCATTCTTCATAGAGATAATGACGGGGCGCTGCGTGGCATATTTCGCCAGCTTCATGGCGCCCTCGTTGGCCTCGGCGCCGGAGTTGGAAAAGTACAGCTTGTACTTTCCGCCGGTCTTCTCAATCAGCTGTTCCGCCAGCGTGGTGTAGGGCTCGTAATACAGGATGTTGTGCCCGGCGTGGACCAGCGTGTGCAGTTGCTTTTCCGCGGCGGCAACCACCTTGGGGTGACAGTGGCCCAGGGCATTGGTGGCAATCCCGGAGGCGAAGTCCAGAATCTTGCGGCCGTCTTCTGTATAGAGATAGCAGCCCTCGCCTTTTACGACGCAGGGGGTCGATTTGTCATGCATGGCCATGGGGGGCATCAGGGATTGGACTCTTTCGTGTTGTGTCATAATAGAATCTTCCTTTCTGATTTTTCCAGTGTCACAAGACAGTTTACCTGCTTTGATGATTTACCAACTTTCCTTTATTGTAAGCAAAGGCAGGTTGGATTGATTGTAAAAAATGAAGCTTCCCCAATCATTGTCTTTCCGGTTTCTGTTTCGTTTTTTCGTCTTCCGTGGGCTGTTCGCACCAGTTAGGTTTCCTTGCCGCCGGACCGTAGGAAAAGCGGCGCGGGCACGACATTCGGCGGAGTTTTTTATACGACTATGCCCGCCTTGGTTCTGCATACCTGATCGACAAAATACTTTGGCGTCAGAGAGGTGTACTGTTTGAAATCCCGGATAAAGTGGGCCTGGTCGTAATAGCCCAAGTCGATAATGACATCCATCAGATTGGTAGTGTCCAGATAAGTAATTGCAGTTTGCGCGCGGATGATATCGGAATACTTTTTCATGGAGACACCGAAGCAATATTTAAAGATGCTGTTGAGATATTGCTGGCTGTATCCCAGCAATTGAATCATGTCGGATACCCGCAGGGAGCCGGGCGTGCCGACAATCAGCTTGACCGCGCTGCTGGCAATCCTATTGACCGGCGCAATCTCCTGTTCTCCGAAAAAACGGCTTGAATATTCAATCATTTCAGAAAAGCAGGCCAGCTTGCCAAGACTTTGTTCAAAAGAGGAAATTTCTAAAAACTTAGAAAGTGGAACCCGGCACCCCACCAGCTTCGTAATCTGCTTTTGCAAAAATTCAAACTGAACGCCGGGATGCAGTTTCATCCCGAAGCAGCGCGGATACGTGCTGATGTTGGACTTTTTCCCCTGAAGAAAGCTTCCGCAGACATAGCCGCGGCATGAATTGTTCTCCCAGGTAAATTGAATGTCCACACATCCGTCCGGAATGGCCACAATATCTTCCTGATGGGGGTTTTCAATCAGATAGAACTTTTCAAATATCGGGTCGTCCAACAACGCTTCCCGATATTTAATTCGGTGGTTGTTGATATAAAAGGTTTTAAAATTCATACCGGTTCCCCCAACATGGGAATCGCCTCTCCCCCCTCCGGAATAATCAACAGGAAAGGGTCTTCAAACTTTGCGAGGGCCTGTTCCAGCGCCTGCTGCAAGGCAGCCTGCGGACGATGGGCCATCCAGCCCCGTTCACACTGCTCCGCCGTCAATCCATCGCTGACCAGTGTCACATGGGCATGCCGGACTACCCGCCCCATGCTGACCCCCACAGCCATGGCCAGCAGGTCCTCACCCGTCTCACCGGACCGGATGCGCTTTTGCAGCGCGTCCTTCCCATTCTCCATGGACATATAGTCCAGCATCTGCGGATGGGGGCCGACGCCCTCTTTACATTCCGCCAGCAGAAGAAATTCTCCGCCCTTGCGAAGTACCTTTGTCGGACCATATGTGGCTTTGCCGCACTGCCAAAAATCCATGTGAATCGGATAGGCCGACGAGAGCACCACGTCGGGCCGCTGCTCCACCGAAACGCCATATAGTTTCCGGGCTGAGGACACGGCCTTGCGATGGGCCTGAATATAGTGCCCCGCAGAAACGGAATATACGGCTGCGTTTTCACCCAATACGGTGTTGATAATGTAATGCAGCCCGATATTTTGGGTCCACTCCTCCACAGCCAGGCGGACCGGGCACTCCACCATCCCCAGAAGAATTTCATCCCGCAGTCCCTGCATCACATGAAACTCGGATACGATATCCGCCGATGTAATGCCCGGATAGAGAATCTTGGCTCCACCGCTCCAGCCCATGCAGCCGTGAGGCACAACACTGCCGATTCCAATGCGGAAATCAGCTTCCATCGCAGCTTTCATCACGCGAATCGGTGTTCCCAGCGCGCTGACGCCCACTTGGGTCAGCAGCGCGGGATTTTCAAACTCACTGTTGAATACCCGGTAATTCCGGCACACGTCCCGCCCCAGTTTCGCGGCCATTTCTTCCGCTGTCATGGGGCGGTGGCTGCCCAGCGCCATGATAATAAAGATGTCTTCCCGGCAGACACCGGCGCCCTCCAGCCGGGGAAGAAGCTCTTTCAGGATGAGGGCCACCGGTGTGAAACGGGTATTGTCGTCGCTAATGATACAAATTTTTTGCCCGGGTTGTACCAAATCCTCGATGCGTGGCATTCCCACGGGATGATCTAAAGCCTCCTGTATGAGCCTTGCGGGATCGGCGGCATGTTCCGCCGGGTTAAGGGGGGCATATTGGAAACGGATGTGCCCCGGTATCTTCACCGAACAGCGATTCTCTCCGCAACACAGCGTCACTTCTCTCTCTTTCACCAACCGATTCACCACCCTAAATTTTGATTTTCCACATTCCCTGAAAACATCAGCGCACGGATTAATTCAACAGTCCCACCACAATCTCTAAGATCGGCTAAAGCCCAATCAAGAGGTATTTCTTTAGTTTAGAAGACGGCACCGCACAATTCGGCATCAGCGAATTATGCGGTGCCGCTTCAAATTAAAAAATGCTACACAGCCTGGCGCATGGCATGGAGACTCCTGTTACAGCACCCAAACCAATAGCATGGAAATCGGTTCGATAAAGGCAATCAGCAGCAGACAGACCAGCATCGCCAGGATGAAAGGAATCGCTGCCTTGGAAATGACTTCGATTTTTAGCTTGGCCACAGCGGAAGCAACAAACAGGTTGACGCCGTAGGGGGGAGTTACAAACCCGATGGCCAGCGCCACGGTCATCATAATACCGAAATGAACGGGGCTCATGCCGATGCCTGTGATGATAGGCAGGAACACAGGGGTCAGAATCAGGCAGGAGGAAATGTTGTCCACAAAGCAGCCTACGATCAGAAGGATGACGATGATCAGCAGAATCAGGGCCCATTCGGAGGAGATGGCGCCCAGCAGAACACTGGCAACCTTGCTGGGGATTTGCTCCATGGCCAGATAAGCGGCAAAAGACATGGAAAAGCCCAAAGCCAGACCGGTAAAGCCATTCATATCGGCGGTGGAGCGGTAAGACTCCAGCACGATCTTCCAGGTCAGCTCGTGGTAGACGAACTTACCCACGATCAAGGAGTAGACAGTGGCCACCACGGCGGCTTCAGTGGGGGTAAAGATGCCTCCGTAAATCCCGCCTAAAATGATGACAGGTGCCATCAGCGCGGGCAAGGAGTCCAGAAAGGTCTTCCAAAGGCTCTTTTCCCCATCCTGCCTGTGATCGGATCCTTTGTAGCCCTGCTTTTTGGAGATAAAATAGCACACAATCATCAGGGCAATTCCAATCAAAATACCGGGGATAAAGCCGGCCTTAAACAGGTCACCCACGGAGGTACCGGAGGCAACACCGTAAATTACGAAGGGAATGGAGGGGGGGATAATTACGCCAATGGTACCGGCGGTTGCGGTCAGGCCGGTGGCAAAGCCCTTATCATAGCCCCGCTTTTCCATTTCAGGAAGCATAATGGAGCCCATGGCTGTGACAGTGGCGGGGCCGGAACCGGAAATGGCCGCAAAGAACATGCATCCAATGATCGTCGCCATGCCCAGTCCGCCGGTGAATTTTCCCACCGCCGCATCTGCCATGTTGACGATTCGCCGGGCAATTCCGCCCAGGGCCATCAGGTTGCCGGCCAGCATAAAGAAAGGAATGGCGATCAGTGTAAAGGAGTCCAGCCCAGTAAAGGCCTTCTGGGCCACCATAATTGGACCGATATTACTGGTTAAGACAATGGTCAGCGAGGTGGCCACGCCCAAAGATACGCCAATGGGCACGCTCAACATGACCAGAACAAAAAACACGCCAAACAGCAGTGCGATATTCATTCAGCAGCTCCTCCTTCCGACTTGCGCAAGGACTTTATTGTACGCTCAATCAGACGGATGCTCATCAGGACCATGCCCACGGGGATGGACATGTAGCAGATCTGCATGGGGATACGAAGGGCAGCGGATTTCTGGCCGAAAGAGGCGATGGCATGGACCGCACTCAAGCCCTGTATCATAATAAAAACTGCAAATCCGACCCAGACGATAGAAACAAATACCTCAAGCCATTTTTGTCCCTTTTCGGGCAGCCGGTCTTTCAGCATAGTAATCCGCAGATGGCTTCCGTTCCGGGCGGCATAGCTGACGCCGACCCAGGTCTGCCACACATAGAGATAACGGACCACCTCTTCAGACCAGCTCAGAGAGTGATGAAAAACATAGCGCATAATAACCTGAAAAAAAATCAGACCTGTGCTGATGATCAGCGAAGGGATTAGGAAGAATTCCTCCAAGTGGTCCCAGACCTTTAGAAGTGTCTCTTTCATTTTTAAATGCTCCCATCTCATTCGGCCGGCTGACTGCTGTGAGCGGTCGCCGCCGTACTCGGTTCAACACAAGGGAGCGGAGAATGCCGGAAAGCATTCTCCGCTCCCCGCATGACGATCAGTTTGGATTAGGCTGATTAATTGTCACGAATCGCAACGGCCATTTCATAAATTTCAGGGTCCATCAGGCTCTTGATGCCGTCCTGCTCCCACACGCTCTTGGCGGCCTCCCGGAACCGATTCAGTTCGTCCTCCGAGAGCCTGTTGAACTGAACGCCGGCGTCGGACATGGTCTTCTCCAGAGTTTCCTCCATCTCGGTGTTCAGGCGGCGCTGATTCTCCATGGCGTACTTGGCCCCGGCGTCCACAACCTTTTGCAGATCCTCGGGCAGGGTTTTCCAAAAAGCTTCGGAAAGGACCACACCGTTTGCGGCGTAGATATGGCCCGTGTAGGTGTAGTACTTCTGCACTTCATACAGCTTGGAGGTGTAGGTCAGAACAATACCGTTGTCCTGTCCCTCCACGGCGCCCTGCTGAAGACCCGTGTACAGCTCGCTGAACGCCATGGGAGTGGGGTTGCAGCCAAGCGCGGTATAAGTAGCAATGTTCACGGGAGACTCCATCACGCGGATTTTCATCCCCTTGATGTCCTCCAGCGTGTTGATTGGACGAACGCTGTTGGAAATGTTACGAAAAGCATTTTCGCCGTAAGCCAGAAGGCGCATGCCGATATTGGGAAGATTTTCGGCCAGCTTGGCGCCGAATTCTCCGTCCAGCTGAGCATAGGCGTCGTCCTTGCCGTTAAACAGGAAGGGCAGGTCGCACACAGCGTAGTTGGGCTCAAAATTGGCCAACGTGGACATGGGACCAAAAGAGCCCTGGACGGTGTTGAGCTGCAAAGCCTCATACAGCTCCCGGTCGCCGCCCAAAACGGAGTTGTTCTGCACCTCAACCTGGATGCGGCCGCCGGACTGTTCCTCTATGTAAGGCTTAAAGTATTCCAGCAGCGCAACGCCGGAAGCGGAGTCATCTTGGACGGTAGAACCCACAGTCATTTTAAACTCGGGGGCAGCACTGCCCTGGGGAAGAGAACTCTGGCCTCCGGAACCGCCGCTGCTGTTTCCGCCGCCGCAGGCCGCTAGGCCCAGCATCATCGTGCTGGCCAGGAGCGTCGCAAAGATCTTTTTCATGTTTCTTCAATCCTCCTCAATATCTTGTTTTGGCTCAGGTCCCCCCTTTGAACTGCATAAGCTGCGCTGCAAAACAGGCTGATATGGCCCGGACGGGCAGTGTCATCCGATACGCCCTGGCCAGTCGGCGCTCCCTCGCTTACACAGCGAAAACGGGGCCCTTTGAAAATCAGATAAACCGCTTGAAGCTTGACCTCCAATTCGGTCCATCCGGATCTCCACATATCAAAATGCGCGCTTGCCGTTGGTTGTTTTATTCATTCTCATTCCAGTGTACTGTACTCTGTATACAAAGATTGGGTAAAACGAATGCTTTTAAATTCCATGGTAAATCGCACCTTACTTTTAACACATGTCGTATTCTTGTGTCAATAGCCAGTTGCTATTTTTCAATTTGTTTGTTTAATTTTACTAAATTGCAGCTGGAATTTTTTCTCATTGCACCTGCCTTTGGGTTGACAAAGCGAACTGCCATACGCTACAATGTAGTCGTTCATTCTCTGTATACAAAGTGCAAAGTGTAAAAACCAATGCGCCATGGTAGTGTCATACTTCAAATCTATCCATATATTTTATGAGATTAGGAGGCACTTCTACCATGCAGAATTACCCGTTCTATGAGGAGACTCTTGCCTTGACCAAGGAGCTTGTTGCAATTCCCAGCCTGAACAACTCTACCGGTGAGCGTGTTGTTGCGGAGTATATGGCCGATTGGCTGCGCAAGCTGCCCTACTTCCGGGAGCACCCTGACCAGATCATGATTCAGCCGCTAAAAAATGACCAGTACGGCCGAATTAATGTGGTGGCCATTGCCTTTGGCACCAGAAGCAACAGCAAGAAGACAATCATTCTCCACGGTCATCACGATACGGTTGGTATTGATGATTTCGGATCTATCAAGGAGTTTGCGTTTGACTGTGACGCGCTGCCGGAGAAAATCAAAGCAATTACCACCGATCCTGATGTGCAGGCTGATATCGAGTCCGGCGAATGGATGTTTGGCCGCGGCGCTTCGGATATGAAGTGCGGTGATGCGGTCAATATGGCCCTGATGCGTTACTTTACCGAGCATCTGGACAAATTTGACGGCAACCTGATTTTCATGACCAATCCTGTGGAGGAAAATCAACACACCGGCATTATTGAGTCTCTGGATGTTCTGGAGGAGCTGAAGGTCAAATACGGTCTGGATTATGCAATGGCCCTGAACACCGATTTTATTTCTCCCGCCTACCCCGGTGACACCAGCCATTACTTCCATGCCGGCGCCGTGGGGAAAATCTTGCCCTGCTTTTATATTATCGGAAAGCCTACGCACTCCGGGCAGGGCTTTGATGGGTTCAGCGCCTCTATGGTGGCTTCTGAGATTGTCCGCAACATGGACATGCGCGCGGAGTTCAGCGACGTATACAATCATGAGTATGCCATGCCCCCCACCGTCCTGAAAATGAAGGACCTCAAGCCCTCCTACGACGTTCAGACTGCATTCTCTGCGTTTGTCTATTTCAACTATTTTATTCACAATATGGAGATAGAGGATATTTTCGCCCGCCTGCGCAAAGTGGCGGAGGATGCCCTTAAAACGGTGGATGGCTATACAGACGAGCAGAATAAGGTTTACTGCAAGATGACCGGCATGACGTACAAGAAGCGTGAGTATAGCCTGAAGGTAATGGATTACAGCCAGCTTCACGCAAAGGCCCTGTCGGTCAAGTCCGATGTGGACGCCGATCTGGACGCCATCACCAAGGATGCGCTGGAAGCGAATATGGATCGCCGGGAGATGTGCCTGAAAATGGTGGAGCATCTTGCCACTGTTGTCAGCATCAATACGCCCACGGTCGTTTTATTCCTGTCCCCCCCCTACTGCCCGCGGAACACGCTCAAGCGCGAGGTTCCTGAAGAAGCGGCATTGCTGGACAGCGTCACCGGCCTGCTTCAAAAAATCGGCAAAGAAATGGGCGAGGATTTGAAAATGATGCAGTTTTTTCCTGTCCTCACCGACAGCAGCTATTTGAAGCTGGACGACACGGAAAGCTCGGCGGAAACACTGATCAGCAATCTCCCCAATATGAAAGGACATTACAATGTTCCTCTGGATCAAATCAAGCGATTGAACATTCCCGCCTTTAACTTCGGCTGCCATGGCAAGGATGCCCACAAATGGACCGAGCGCGTCCATAAGGAATATTCCTTTGGGAAACTGCCGGTCATTATGCTGCGTACACTGGAGAACTATCTGATCGAAGGTTGATGTTTTTGATTCCGCGCTGATAGGCGTTGCTGTGCTGTCGTTGACTAAAAGATAAAAAGGAGCGGTTTATTTGTCATTAGCTCCCCTTAAAAAAAGTGAAACACTGTCTAAAAAGGCGTATCAGGTGATACGAGATGCGATTGTATCCAGCCAGTTTGCTCCGAATGACGTGCTGATAGAGGAAAAGCTCAGTGCAGAGCTGTCTATCAGCCGGACACCCATTCGCACCGCACTGCACCGTCTGGTAGAAGACGGGCTGGCAAAAGTCCAGGGAAAAAGTATTGTCGTATCGCCCCTCACCGAAGATGATATTGCCGACATTAGTTTGGTGCGTCAGTCCGTTGAGCTTCTAGTCATGGAACAGTTGAAGGATAAAGCAACGCCTGCGCTGATCCGAATGCTGCGCGAAAGTATTGACTGTCAGAAACGGTCCCTGATGTCCAGCGCGTCTGATTATCTGGAGTATATCAATCAGGATTATATATTCCACACCACGCTGGCCCGGGGGACTGAAAACCGGTTTCTTCTGGACCTGACGGAGCGGATTAACACCCATAGCAACCGCTGTCTGATGCTCAGTTCTACGTTGGCCATTTCCTTTGAATCTGCGACGCAGGAGCACATTGCCATTGTAGATGCTTTGGAATTGGGCGATTATGAGTCTGCCTATCAGGCTATGTACAATCACTTGCAGCGGATCAAAAATCGTTATATCTTGCGGACGACGCAGCCCGAAGAGACAGATTAAAAAGGCAGCGCCGATTGTGGCTGATCCAGGGCCAAAACGCGCCGGAGCGTAATGGCTGCAAGTACACAAAAGATGATGGCTGCGGGAAACTTCCCGCGGCCATCATTCAGTTTGTGGAAAAAGTCTGGTAGAAGAATCAGATTCTCATCAAAAAACTCGGCACAGCCTCCATGGCGTTTATTAGCCAATGCCCCCGACATTCTCAATCATATGAATACCTCTTGGGTACTCTTTGAGTTCAGGTAAAAATTGAGCATACCTATGCTGCCACATGAAATGTAATTTATTGGTAGTCTAAATTGACATTTAAAATTGGGGTGCTATAATTTAAATAAATTCAACAATAAAAATGTTGAATTCTGTTCTAATCATACAAAATAAAAAATATTATTTGTGAAGAAAAAGGGTTTGCAGTGTCTATTCGCAGTGATGATGGTGGTTTCAGTCCTTATTTTTCCTGCTCAGGCTGTCAGTATGGAATTATCGATGCAGCGGATACTATCCCTGAATATGAGGGGCCGTTTGTTTATGGCGGCGATTCCATAACGAATTTGAATCTTAAGGATAACCTCGGAGAATTACAGCGATATTTTCTTAGCTGTCGCTGACTACGGTGTTAAAAATAAATATTTTAACGAAGCAAGCGGTTCTCGTCTTGGTACGTTAGACTCCTATATTGCCGGTTCATTTGGTTTATATGGTGTGAATGCTACTGTGACAAGCAAAGACGCGACGTTCAACAATGTTAAATCGGAGTTAATCAATCATAGGCCCTTTTATTTATCACTTAATCAGCATTCCTATTATGGAGACCATGGTGTTGTTGGTTACGCTTATACCCGCCTGCAAAGTGAAACTACCGGGTACTATTTGAGTTTTATAAAAATAGCGGATGGGGAGGCACTCTATGGAAGATACTTGGATATTGCGTGTATTGATGAACACAATGAGGCAATTCTTCGAGCAATCAACATTAATAATCTATAATGTAAGTAATAGAATATGAAAAAGATTTTTCAAGGTCTTGTTTGTGCAGTTCTTTGCCTTTCGGTGACTCTGGTCGTCCCCGTATTCGGATATGCCAAGGCTCCGGCATGGTGTGCAGATGCGGTAAATTATTGCGATGAGAATCACTTGTTTCATGGAGTACCACAGGCTGAGAAATCCCTTGATAATATTGTAACGTGGGGAGTTTTTTCACAAATATTATCAAATTCGACTTCTAACTATGACGGTACATATTATCAACCGGGTTTAGTGATGGACAGCAATGCTAAAGACAGGGAAATATATCGGGCAGCTATGAATTGGACTAAAAGTTTTTGGATCGTGGACGATTTAAAACAGGAAACTGACCCTATGACCCGTGCAGAGACAGCCAATGCGCTCTATGCTTATTTTGGCAGGACTGATGTTAAGGTTGCTCAACCTAAGTTATCAAGCCGTTTTACAGATTTTAATGACATTCCTGATGATTTGCGCAGCGGCGTTTTATTTGCCGAAGCAAACTCTCTTATAAACGGATTTGGTGATTCAACTTTTGGGCCCAATAGACCGATAACTGTTGCCGAGCTTTCACAAATACTTTACAACGGGAAAAATTTATTTCAAAACGCGGCCATGGAGAAATTATTTGTTTTAAGTGCTTCTAATGTGGACAGTATTGAATTTCGCAACGGATATAACTTTGAGCAGCATATTACCAATAACAAAAATGTGATTAAGGATGTGATTGACCATCTGAATGCGTTCAGGTTTAAAAATATGGAAAGTGCAGATTACGATGGTTGGAGTTACGGATTCAAAATTTATTTTAAGGATGGGAAAGAGTTTAATTTCATGTTAGATCCAAATTGGGTGCGTGTCTGTGGGGTGGGGTACGCACCTGCAAAAGAGTTTTTCCCCAAATCATGGTTGGATCAGTATTGCTTACCATATGACATCTAAGGGACCTTTTTGCAGTCAGCCCTTGTGTAAATGTATGGGGATTGTCGCCGATGCGGACGGCCTGAAACAGTGTTGGCGGCAGCTATTGCTGATGCTTTGATTGTTGGCTGACTCGCGCTTTACAGACTGCAACTCTTTATGTAAAAAAGCAGGGCGGACAGTTTTAACTGTCCGCCCTGTCAACATGAATTGTACCGGGTTCACTTTTCGTCCCATGTCACCGTAAAAAAGAGGCCTGTTTGACAGCCAGAAACGGGACGTAAACACTAAAAACAACCGTTGAAAGTAAATGTAGGCGCAAAAAGGCGCCCGCAAAAGCGGACGCCTCATTCTTAGCCCAGCTTATTCAGCTTCAGGGTCATTGCGCTCTTGCGGTGCGCAGCCGTGTTCTTGTGCAGAACGCCGCTGGCAACAGCCTGATCGACTTTCTTCACCGCGACTTTGTATACGCCATCGGCCTCGGTGCGATTGCCTTCTGCGGCAACGGCCTCGAACTTCTTGATGGCGGTCTTCAGCTCGGATTTTTCGGCCTTGTTGCGAGCGTTTTTCGCTGCGGAGACCAAAACGCGCTTCTTGGCAGACTTGATATTCGGCAAACCAAACACCTCCTTTGGCAAATTAAAAATCTGGAGAGATTAGAATCTCACCGTGCAGAATGATATTTTAGCAGTTCTGCGCGCAAAAAGCAAGCCCTTTTCCAAAAAAACCTTAATTTTTTGCATAGTGTGTCCACTTCCGGAAAACCTACAAAAAAGACACTACATTTAGTGGAAGGCGGCATGCAATCAATGTATACAAAACGGACGGACTTGGCGCTGGAGGCCCAAGAGCTGTGGCAGGAGGGCGCGGAGAAGACCGCAAAGCTCTCCGGAGTGAAGGCGGGAAAGTCCCGCCGGGAGGGTTATCCCGTGACGCGGGTTGAAATTTTGGACGCAGGCGGCGCAAAAACTCTTGGTAAACCAGTGGGGACCTATCTCACGCTAGATTTCACCGCCTATTGGCAGAGGAAGGAAGACTATTTTCAGCGGGCGGTCCGGGCACTGGGCGCGGAGCTGAAGGCGATGCTCCCCGGAGATGGAGCGGCGCTGGTCATCGGCCTTGGTAACCGTGCCATGACGCCGGATGCGGTGGGTCCGCTGACCTTGGAAAGCGTGCTCATCACCCGGCATCTGCGGGCGGCCATGCCCAAGCAGTTCGGCGGCTTTCGGCCTGTGTCCGCGTTTTCAGTGGGTGTGCTGGGCACCACCGGCGTGGAGTCTGCCGAGGCGGTCCGGGGCCTTGTGAAGGAAGTGGAGCCGGATTTTGTCATCGCCATTGATGCGCTGGCCTCCCGCCGGACGGGACGGGTCTGCGCCGCTGTCCAGCTCAGCGACAGCGGCATCGTTCCCGGCTCCGGCGTAGGGAATCACCGCGCCGCGCTGAACAAGGACTCTCTGGGCGTGCCGGTGTTCGCCGTGGGCGTTCCCACAGTCGTGGATGCGGCCACGCTGGCGGCGGACCTTCTGGAGGAGTCCGGCATAACGGAGTTTGACGAAAAACGCTTGCGCAGCCGCAAGCAGCCCATGACCGTCACCCCCCGGGACATCGACGCGCAGGTGCGGGAGCTGGCCCGGGTGATGGGCTACGGCGTGAATTGGGCGCTTCAGGAGCTGGAAATCGAGGACATGGCCGCCCTTTTGGGATAAAAATTTTCATAAAAGACAGGTGCCAAAAAGCGCAGCCAGATAAAACCAAAGGATCTGCGTTAAACCGTCAGCTCCAAGCCCACGGGACAGTGGTCGCTGCCAAAAACCTGATCGTAAATGACCGCGTCTTCCACGCGTTCCTGAAGCCGCTGAGAAACAATAAAATAGTCAATGCGCCAGCCCGCGTTTTTCTCCCGGGCACGGAAGCGATAGCTCCACCAGGAATAGGCAATTCGCTCGGGATAAAGAGTCCGGAACGTGTCGGAAAAGCCCGCGTCCAGAAGCGCGGTCATCTTTCCCCGCTCCTGATCGGAAAAGCCGGGGTTGTTTCGGTTGGACTTGGGATTTTTCAAATCCATCTCCTGATGGGCCACGTTCAGATCGCCGCACAGGACCACGGGCTTCACCCGGTCCAGTTCCAGAAGATATGCCCGGAAGTCGTCTTCCCACTGCATCCGGTAATCAATGCGTTTCAGCCCGTCCTGCGCGTTGGGCGTGTAGCAGCACACCAGATAGAACTGCTCAAATTCGGCGGTGATGACCCGGCCCTCGTGGCGGTGCTCGTCGCCGCCGAAGCCATAGGTCACGCTCACGGGAGGAACCCGTGTAAACACCGCCGTGCCGGAATAGCCGGGCTTGTCCGCGCTGTTCCAGAATTTTTCATATCCCGGCAGGTCAAAATCTGCCTGCTCCGGCTTCATTTTCGTCTCCTGCAAACAAATAACGTCCGCGTCCGCAGAGGCGCAAAAATCAAGAAAGCCCTTTCCAAGGCACGCCCGCAGACCATTGACATTCCACGAGATCAGCTTCATAAAGAACTCCTCCTTCTGTTCCTTTTTCCACAGTTTATCCGCTCCTGTGGAAAAATACAAGGATTTTTGCATCAGGCCGTTGCCGGAAGTGAAAAAAGGGAGTAAAGTATAAGCAGCGCAACTATTTGGCGCAACTGAAATAAAACAAGGACGGGAGCTTTTATGGACAGAGAGGACCGGGGCCTGCGGGACATGACCTCTGGCAGCCCCGCAGGACATATTTTTCTGTTTGCCCTCCCCCTGCTGCTGGGAAGCTTTTTGCAGCAGTTTTACAACATGGTGGACTCCTGGGTGGTTGGCAACTATGTGGGCGACGAGGCGCTGGCCGCTGTGGGCGTGGGCTTTCCTGTGATGTTTATGTTTATCTCCCTGTTTATGGGGATTTCCAACGGCGGCACGGTGGTTATCGCCCAGTATCATGGTGCGGGCAGGCCCGACCGGGTGCGGGACGCGGTGGACACCATTTACACCACCTTCATTGTCTCCGTAATTCCGGTGACGGTGCTGGCATTGTTTGCGGTGAAGCCGTTCCTGTTTTTGCTGCGGGTGGACGAGGCGGTTTACCACGGCGCGTGGGTTTACATGATGATTGTGTGCGCGGGACTGGTGGGCACCATCGGCTACAACACCAACGCGGGCATTTTAAACGGCATTGGAAACAGCCGGGCAACGCTGTTGTTTTTATCCGTGGCTGCGGTTTTAAACATTATTCTGGATTTCGTTCTGGTGCTGTACGCCGGGATGGGCGTGGCAGGCGTGGCTTTGGGGACGGTTGTCTCTCAGCTTGTTTCATGGTTGCTGGGCATTTTTTATATCAACCGGCACTATCCCCAGATTGCGGTGCACCCCTTCTGCTTCCGCTTTGACAAAACCCTGTTCCGTCAGGTGATGGCGCTGGGCATTCCCACGGGGCTTCAAATGTCTCTGGTGTCCCTTGGCATCATGGCGGTGATGAGCAAGGTCAACACCTTCGGAACGGCGTATACCGCCGCCTATAACGTGGGAAACAAGCTGGACGGCGTGGCCTTTCTCCCGGTGCAGGCGCTGACCAACTCCATCACGGCCTTTGTTGGTCAGAATACCGGAGCAAAAAAGCCGGAGCGGGTGCATGCCGGTGTGCGCATTGCGGTGATCTATACGGTGCTCTGGTGCCTTGTGATGACGGCGGCGCTTTTGCCCGCGTCCGACGCGCTGTTTCGCCTATTCTCGCCCGAGGCGGAGGTGGCGGAGGCTGGAAGACACTATATGTTTGCCATCATGCCCCCTTACGTGACCTTTGGCGTGATGTATATTCTCAACGGAGCCATGCGGGGCGCGGGAGACAGCGTGGTCCCCATGCTGGCAACCATCCTCTCTATGATCGTGCTGCGGGTTCCGGCGGTCTATTATCTGGCAAACCATTTCGGGCCGGAGCGGATGTTTCAGGGCTTCGGTATCGGCTGGGTGGGGGGCTTTATTTTCTGCGTGCTTTACTATCTTTCGGGCAGGTGGAAGCGCAGAGGAAGCCTTGCGGAGGAAAATCCCTGAACGGGTTGTTATTTTTCGTAATTTGGAATATACTGTACATTTACAGAGTTCAATGCCCGTCCCCTTTCATTCGGGGGACGGAAAAGAAGGAGAAATCCCATGGAAAAAGAGAAATTTTATATCACAACGCCTATTTACTATCCCTCGGACAAGCTGCACATCGGCCACACCTACTGCACCGTCGCAACCGACGCCATCGCCCGCTATAAGCGGCTTCATGGCTTCGACGTGATGTTCCTCACCGGCACGGACGAGCACGGCCAGAAAATCGAGACAAAGGCCAAGGAGGCCGATGTTTCCCCCAAGGAGTTTGTGGACCGCATTGTGGAGGGACCCCGGGGGGTCAAGGATTTGTGGAAGCTGATGAACATTTCCAACGACCGCTTTATCCGCACCACCGACGACTATCATGTGAAATCCACCCAGTATATTTTCCGTAAGATGTACGAAAACGGAGATATTTACAAGGGCGCCTATAAGGGCAAATACTGCACTCCCTGCGAATCCTTCTGGACGGAGAGCCAGCTCAAGGACGGCTGCTGTCCCGACTGCGGCCGCCCCGTGACGGACGCGGAGGAAGAGGCCTATTTCTTCCGCCTGAGCAAGTATGCCGACCGTATTCGCACCCTGCTGGAGGACACCGACTTCCTCCAGCCCCGCTCCCGGGTGAACGAGATGGTGAAAAACTTCATCGAGCCGGGTCTTGAGGACCTGTGCGTTTCCCGAACCTCTTTTACCTGGGGCATCCCCGTGGATTTTGACCCGGGACACGTGGTCTACGTGTGGGTGGACGCGCTGAGCAACTATATCACCGCTCTGGGCTATGGCAATGACCGGTATGACGACTATGAGAAATGGTGGCCCGGTGTGAACATCGTGGGCAAGGAAATTGTCCGGTTCCACTCCATTATCTGGCCCGCCATGCTGATGAGCCTTGGCGAGCCGCTGCCCAAGCAGGTTTACGGCCACGGCTGGCTGCTGCTGGACGGCGGAAAAATGAGCAAGTCCAAGGGCAACGTGGTGGACCCCTATCTGCTGGCCGAGCGGTATGGAACGGACGCGCTGCGCTTTTTCCTGCTGCGCTCCTTCCCCTTCGGGCAGGACGGCAACTTCTCCAACGAGCTGCTGATCCAGTGCATCAACACGGACCTTGCCAACGACCTTGGCAATCTCCTCTCCCGCACCACGGCCATGGTGGAGAAGTATTTTGGCGGACAGCTCCCCGCGGAGCAGGATGCCGACGGACTGGACGAGGAGCTGATCACGCTGGCCACCGCTCTGCGGGACCGGTACGAGGTCCAGATGGAGAAATTCCAGATGCAAAACGGTCTGGAGGAGATTTTCAAGGTCGTCTCCCGGGCCAACAAGTATATCGACGAGACAGCTCCCTGGATTCTGGCGAAGGACGAGGCGAAAAAGCCCCGCCTTGCCCGGGTGATGTACAATCTGCTGGAGACACTGCGCATCTGCGCCGTGCTGCTTTTGCCCTTCACCCCTGATAGCTGCACCGAAATTTTCAGCCAGATCGGCGCCTCCGGCGAGGAGACGAACTGGGACAGCGCCGGGAAATGGGGCGTGCTTCCCGCAGATACGCGGGTTCACAAGGGGGAGAACATCTTCCCCCGCATCGATGTGGAAAAAGAGCTTCAGGAGCTGGACGCGGTGCAGGAAGCGGCCCGCAAGGCATCCCAGCCTGCGCTGGAGCTGGAACCCCAGCTTGCGGAGAAGGTGGACTTTGACACCTTCTGCAAGTCTGATTTCCGGGTGGTGAAGGTGAAGTCCTGCGAGGCTGTGAAAAAGTCCGACAAGCTGCTGAAATTTATTCTGGATGACGGCACCGGCACAGACCGGCAGATTCTCTCCGGTATCCACAAGTTTTACGAGCCGGAGGAGCTGGTAGGCAAGACGCTGGTGGCCATTGTGAACCTGCCGCCCCGGAAGATGATGGGGCAGGAGTCTAACGGCATGCTGATCTCCGCCGTCCACACGGAAAAGGGCGAAGAGAAGCTGAACCTTTTGATGGTGGACGACGCCATCCCCGCCGGCGCAAAGCTCTGCTAAGTCAAATCTGAGAGAGTAGGCCCTTTTAGAAACCCTCTGATAGGGATGTTTATGAAAATTGTAAACTCCTTATTGGAGGGTTTGCTCTATAGAAGAGGTTGCATCTGAATAAATTGATCCGTGGTTTTGCATCAGCATTGGCTGGGAAAATAAATGGCTCCGTCCGAATTATCTGAAAGGAATTTGGATATGGCTCTTAACAAAAAAACACATAAAATCATAAACATTTTAGCGCTGTCAGCACTGCTGCTTTTGTCTGTGTTGAGTTATACACTTTATCGGGACAATCAACTTTTAAAACCACAGTACAACGAATATTCTGCTTATTTTTGGCAGGACCCAAATGCAATTTTAGAAGGTATTGACATATACCTTGATAGAGGAGAGATGTCTGATGCCGTATATTTAATTGAAGCAGTGGCTGATCTTGAAAATGATATAAATAGGCTTCAAACTGTTTATTGCACCTCAGCAAAAATGCAACTTCGACAATCCGTTTTTAGAAGTTCAAACTTGACATTTACAGAAAATGATGTCAATGCTTGGGCGATTAATTGTTCGCAAATTGCTGATGGATTAGGGCACTTCTGTGATGCAATGCAGGTAATTGTTAGCTCTGGTAAGACCCCAAATAATGACGAAGTAGTAAGAGACTATATGAAAAACGCCAGAGCACAGTTGCTGTTGGTTACTTCAAGCTTGAATCAGATTGACCTTAACACACAAAATGATAAAAGGCAGGATAGCGTATTAAATAATTACTTACTATTGTTTAAATCATTTGGTGAGTTCTCAAGTTCGTTTGAACAAGCCTTAGCCTAGAACACCTAACTTGTATCCATCAAAGAGAGGATATCCCATGTATTTTGACACCCATGCCCATTATGACGACACGGCCTTTGACGAGGACCGGGACGCGCTGCTCTCCTCTTTGCCGGAAGCCGGGATAGAGCTGGTGGTGGACCCCGGCTGCGATGTTGCTTCCTCCCGCCGCGCCGTGGCGCTGGCGGAAAAATTTCCCCATGTATACGCCGCCATAGGCATTCACCCCGGTGACTGCGCGGGCTGCGGCGAGAGCGAGCTTGCCGCCATCCGGGCGCTGGCGGCCCACCCCAAGGCTGTTGCCATCGGGGAAATCGGACTGGATTACCATTGGGAGGACAACCCGCCCAAAGAGTTCCAGAAGGAGATTTTCCGCGCCCAGCTTGCTCTGGCGGTGGAGCTTGATTTGCCGGTGATTGTCCACGACCGGGAGGCCCACGGAGACTGTCTTGCCGTCGTCTCGGAATTTCCCGCTGTCCGGGGCGTATTTCACTGCTATTCCGGCAGCGCGGAGCTGGCGGAGGCGCTTTTGAAGCGGGGCTGGTATCTGGGCTTTGACGGGCCGGTCACTTATAAAAACAACCGCAGGGGCCGTGAAGTGGCGGAGATCACTCCGCCGGAACGGATATTGTTGGAGACGGATTCACCCTATCTCACCCCGGTCCCCAACCGGGGAAAGCGGAACGACAGCCGGAATCTCCCGTACATTGCGGAGACGCTGGCGGAGTGGAAAAACATGGACCCGGGCGAGCTTGCGCGCATCGCCGCGGAAAACGGGAAACGACTGTTTGGAATCGAGGTTTAAGCGCCATGGAAGAAAAGAAAGGCTTTACCATTACCTATGAGTACGGCGGGAACCTGTATGTAAATACCACCAACCGCTGCAATTTCAACTGCGAATTTTGCCTGCGCCACAACGGCAGCGGTGGCAGCATCTATACCCACAACCTGTGGCTTACCCGGGAGCCCACCCGGGAGGAAATCCTTGCCGATATTGAGAAGTGGGATTTGAGTAAATACAGCCAATTGGTGTTCTGTGGGTTTGGCGAGCCCAGCTATCGCATTGAGGACATCTGCTGGGTGATCGACCGGATGAAGGAGCACGGGACGAAGATGTTTACCCGGATGGACACCAACGGAACCGGCAGCCTGATTCATGGCCGTAACATCACCCCAGATTTTGCCGGGCGGTTTGACATGGTGTCCGTCTCGTTGAACACCGACACGGCGGAGAAGTACGATGCATTGTGCCACCCCCAGCAGAAGGGGGCCTATCAGGCCATGAAGGACTTCGCCAAGGAGCTGTGCAAATACGTGCCGAAAGTGATGATGACCGTGGTGGACACCATCCCCAAGGAAGAAATTGAAAACTGCCGCCGCATCTGCGAGGACGAGGTAGGGGCCACCTACCGGGTGCGGGAGTATATCGAGGACTGAGCGGGGCGGTTCGCGCCGTTTCCCGCAGGGATGACGAAAAGTTTCTGCCACAGCAGAAGCCCGGAGAGTATTCTCCGGGCTTCTTTTTTTAGTTCCTCGTGCATAAGGTTGTCCCATGAGGTGATGCAAATGAAAGCGGCCGTAAAAAAACGAACCGTTCCCCGGCGGCTGGGAGCTATGGTTTTAGCGGGGTGTACACTGTGGGCCGTGGCGATTACCGCCGGGAGCGAGACCGTCATGTCGGCGGTAACCGCCCTGCGGCAGGGGGCCTCTGCCCCGCTGTCGGCCCTGCAATGGGAGTTGGGGGACTTTGGGCCGGAGGACGGACTGTCCGCCGCCGCCGTGCTGACGCTGTCGGAGTCTCCCCTGCTGCTCTCCGCAAGGCAGAGCGTGGCAAAGCTTTTATCCACGGAGACGCCGGAGAAGCCGCAGGATCCGGTGGAGCAGATTCCTGTGGAGGAGACGCCCATGGATACCGCTCCCCTTCCCTCGGAGGAAATCCCGGAGAACGGAATTACCGCCAAAACGCTGATACCTACCACACCGGAGGGCTACACCGTCAGCGGTAAGGTCTACATCAGCAACAGCACCGACCACAAGCTGTCTGTTCAGGACCTGACCGCCTCCTTTGATGCGGGGCTTACGGACGAGGAACCCCAGATTCTGATTATTCACACCCACGGGAGCGAGGCCTATACCCCCGCCCCCGGCGAAAACGTGGACTATTGCGGAAACCGCCGCTGTCTTGAAACCCGGTACAATGTGGTGGGAGTGGGAGACGTGATGGCTCAAACCTTTGGGGAGCTTGGCATCTCCGTGCTTCACGACCGGACGCTGTATGATTACCCCTCCTATTCGGGTTCCTACGACCGCTCGCTGAAGGCTATTGAGAGTTACCTTGCGCAGTACCCGTCGATTCACTTCATTCTGGATGTTCACCGGGACGCCATCGAAGACACGGAGGGCAACGAATACAAGGTAATTTCCCCCGTGGAGGGCGTGGGAAACATCGCGCAGATCAGTATGGTGGTGGGCAGCGACGGCAGCGGTCTGGTCCACCCCAAGTGGATGGAAAATCTCAAGCTGGCTACGGCCTTGCAGCAAAACATTACCCAAAACTATCCCACGCTGATGCGTCCCATTCTTCTTAGAAACTCCCGCTACAACCAGCACGCCACCACTGGCTCCCTTCTGCTGGAAATGGGAGCTGCGGGCAATTCTCCGGAAGAAGCCGCTCTGGCAGGAGAGCTGTTTGCCCGGGAAATGGGGGAGTATTTGCTGGCGAGGAGCAAGTAATTAAAACCAAAAACAGGATAGAACAGCCGGCCCCGGTCAAACTAACCGGGGCCGGCTGTAACATTTTTGCAGAAGCGTTCCGCTTTGGCGGCAATAAAAGGTAGTCCCACTGTGGTGGGGCAAGTATGCGGCCCCGAAGGCCTCAGCCTAAATCCACCCGGAAGTCTCCCCTCGCCCGGGCTTCCTCCCGGCGCCTTTTGTCCGCGCCCAGCGCGTCCAGCATCCCGCCGATAATTTGGTTGGAGACGAGGAAGCCCTCCGGGGTCAGGCGCCACCGTCCGTCCTCCTCCAGTGCGTAGCCCGCCTTGCCGCACTCCTCCAAAAAAGGAAAAAAGCACTCAAACCGGCGGCGAAAAAGGTTTTCAAACACCTTGGGGTCCAGCCCCCGGACGGTGCGCAGACCCATCATCACCCATTCCGTGTCCCGGTCCAGCGGGGGAATGCGTTCGTTTTCCGAAAGCAAAGGCCCGCCGGTTTTCATCCCGGAAATATACCCTTCCAAATCCCGGGCATAGGCGTACCGCACATTGCCAAAGTCCGAGTGGGCTCCGGGGCCAAAGCCCGCGTACTCCCCCAGGGTCCAGTATTTCAGGTTGTGCCGGGATTCAAAGCCCGGCCGCGCAAAGTTGGAGATCTCATACTGGAAAAATCCGTGCCGCCGGAGATAGTCCACTGTCCAGAGATACATCTCCGCCTGCGTTTCGTCGCCGGGAAGGCCCGCGGTTTCCCGACGAATAAAAAGAGGGGTTCCCTCCTCCACCTTCAGCCCGTAGCAAGACAGGTGCTGGGGCGCCAAATCCACGGCGGCGGTGAGGTTTTTCTTCCATACGTCCATGCTTTGCCCCGGCAGCCCGTAAATCAAATCCAGAGAGAGGTTTGAAAACTTGGCCTTGCGCGCCGCCTCCACAGCCGTGTTTACCTGCCCGGCGGTATGGATGCGGCCGATGGCGCGGAGCTCTTCATCGTCGGCGGACTGCATCCCAAGGCTCAGCCGGTTAAAGCCCGCGCTGCGCAGGGCCCTCAGCTCCCTAAAATCCCCGGCGGACTCGGGATTGGCCTCCAGCGTAATTTCCGCGTCCTTTGCCACATGGTATTTCTTCTGAATGTCCTTCAAAAGGCGGACAAGCCGCTTCGTTCCAAGAAGCGTGGGCGTGCCCCCGCCGAAATATACGCTGTCTACCGTGTGAAGACCGGCCCGGGGAGCCAGTTCCAAAAGCTGCGCTTCCAGCGCCTGGGTATATGCGTCCATGCGGCTCTCTTCGCCGGGAAGGGAATAAAAATCGCAGTAGTCGCATTTTTTGGCGCAAAAGGGGATGTGGACATACAACCCCAGACTTTTTCGTTCCTCTTTCAAGGCGGCCTCCTTTGGCGGCGCACGGCGCCTGCCGGCAGTGATGATGTAATGTTAAAAGGTTCTGGCAGGGCGGGCTTTGCCGCGCCTTCCCCGCCGGAAATAAGCCGGAAAACGTGCCCGCAGGCCCCTTGCCCGCGGGCACTGCGTTTTATCCTCCCCGGTTATTCCTTGGAGGTGCAGAAAAAGGTGAAGGAACCGGTAGCCAAAAGCTTGCCGGTGGCCTCGCTGGTAATATTCACATTGACAAGGCAGGTTTTTCTTCCCCGGTGAACCACGGAGGCCGCAGCCACCGCCGTTCCCTCCTTAATGTTTGCAAGAAAGTTCATGGAGCTGTTCTGGGTGACGTAGGTCCGTCCGTCGGAATGGGCGGCGGAGCCGGTGGCACAGTCCGCCATCGTGTACAGCGCGCCGCCGTGCAGCATCCCGTAGGGATTGGTGCTTTCCTCGCGCAGCGTCAGGCGGCACTCCGCCCGGTCCTGCTCCAGCATGCTCAGCTCAATAAAGTTATAGGTCATAAAATGATTCTGTAAAATACGGTTGTTTTTAATGTCTTCCAGTGTGGCCATGGATGTTCTCCTCGTCTTTTTCTAAAATAATAGGACTAGTTTACCACAGTTAAAGGAAATTTTCCACACTTTCGTAAAAGTGGTTGACAAACAAAAAAACTTGCATATAATGAACGTATGAACAATCGTTCAACTGTTCATACGAAAGGAGAGCACGCCATGGAAGACCGTTACAACGTCGAAGCCTGCGAGTTGCTCTGCGTCCACGAGGACGTGGTGAAAAAGGTCCGCAGCGAAATGCCCGACGAGGACGCGCTTTACGATCTGACGGAGCTGTTCCGTATCTTCGGGGATTCCACCCGCATCCGCATTCTGTATGTGCTCAGTGCGTCGGAGATGTGCGTGTGCGACATCGCGGCGCTGCTGGGAATGACCCAGTCGGCCATCTCCCACCAGCTTCGGGCGTTGAAGAACACGCGGCTGATCAAGTCCCGCCGGGAGGGAAAGACGGTGTTTTACGCGCTGGCCGACAGCCATGTGCGCACCATCATCGACCAGGGGATGGAGCACGTTTCCGAATAATTTTGTATTCCGCGCCGCCCGAGGGGACGACGATAAAATTTTTCAGGAGGATGTTTGTATGAAAAAGCGTTTTGCGTTGACTGACCTGGATTGTGCCGCCTGTGCCGCCAAAATGGAGGACGCCATTAAAAAGATTGATGGTGTGAATGACGCGGCCGTCAGCTTTATGGCTCAAAAGCTTACTCTGGACGCGGAGGACGCGCGGTTTGACGCGATTCTAGATGAAGTGGTCCGCGTCTGCCACAAGGTGGAGCCGGACTGTGTAATTAACCGCTGAGCCCGGAAAAGCGGCGGATGCGCGCAGGCGCGGCCTGCCGCGAAATAAATTCCGCCGCTTAAAAAGACACGGCGGGCCGGAGGAGAAGAGGTTTGTATGAGTAAAAAACAGAAAAAAGTGCTGTTTCGTATTCTGGCCGCGGCGGTGCTGCTGATCGCGGCCCATTTCCTGCCCTTGACGGGGCTGGCGCTGGCGCTTTGCTATCTGGTGCCTTATGGCATTATTGGCTGGGACGTTTTGTGGCGCGCCGTGCGCAACATTGCGGGCGGTCAGGTATTTGACGAAAATTTTCTGATGTCTGTTGCCACCGTGGGCGCGTTTGGCACCGGGGAATATGCCGAAGCGGTGTTTGTCATGCTGTTTTATCAGGTGGGTGAGCTGTTTCAGGACTATGCGGTGGGCAAGTCCCGGAAATCCATTGCCTCTCTCATGGACATCCGGCCCGACACCGCCAATGTGGAGCGGGAGGGCGTGATTACCGAAGAAGACCCCCAGGACGTGGCTGTGGGCGAGACGGTGGTCATTAAGCCCGGCGAACGGGTGCCGCTGGACGGCGTGGTGACGGAGGGAAACTCCGTTCTGGACACCGCCGCCCTCACCGGCGAGGCAGTGCCCCGGGACGTGGGCCCGGGAGACGCCATTCTCAGCGGCTGCGTAAACCTGCGGGGTGTGCTCCGGGTAAAGGTGACAAAGCCGGCGGAGGAATCCACCGTCTCGAAAATTCTTGAGATGGTTGAAAACGCCGGAGAGCGGAAGTCCCGCAGCGAGAGCTTTATCACCCGCTTTGCCCGGTACTATACCCCCGGCGTGGTGCTTGCGGCGACGCTGCTGTTTCTGCTGCCCACGCTGGCGCTGGCGGTGATGCCCGTGCCCCCGGTGTTTCTGGCGGGAACGGTGTGGAACGACTGGCTCAATCGGGCGCTGGTGTTTCTGGTCATTTCGTGCCCCTGCGCGCTGGTGATTTCCGTGCCGCTGAGCTTTTTCGGCGGAATCGGTGGTGCGTCCCGCAGCGGCATTCTGGTGAAGGGCGGAAACTATCTGGAGGCTCTGGCAGAGACAAAAACCGTGGTGTTCGACAAGACGGGGACCCTGACAAAGGGCGTGTTCTCGGTCTCTGCCGTCCATCCCGAGGAGGGGTACACCAAGGAGCAGGTGCTGGAATGGGCCGCGCTGGCGGAGCAGTTCTCCGACCATCCCATTGCCGGTTCCCTCCGGGCGGCCTGTGCGGCCCAGATGGACCCCTCCCGTGCGAAGGACGTGGAGGAAATATCCGGACACGGGGTCTGCGCCAGTATTGACGGACACAGAATCTGCGTGGGCAACGCCCGGATGATGGAGCGGGAAAGCGCAAGCTGGATCTCCTGCGAGCTGCCCGGGACCATTGTCCACGTAACTGCCGACGGGTTTTACGCCGGACATATCGTGATTTCCGATCAGGTGAAGCCCGACGCGAAGGCGGCGATTGCCGACCTGAAGGCCAGTGGTGTTGAAAAAACCGTGATGCTTACGGGAGACGCGCAGGCTGTGGCTGCTGCGGTAGCGGCGGAGCTGGGCGTGGACGAATTCCACGCGGAGCTGCTGCCTGCCGACAAGGTGGAGCTGACGGAGCGGCTGCTTACAGCCGGAAACGGAAAGCTGGCCTTTGTGGGCGATGGTATCAACGACGCGCCGGTTCTCACCCGGGCGGATATCGGCGTGGCCATGGGGGCTATGGGGTCCGACGCGGCCATTGAGGCGGCGGACATCGTCCTGATGGACGACCGCCCCGGAAAGCTGGCCACCGCCATGCGCATTTCCCGCAAGACCCTGCGCATTGTCCGCCAGAATATTGTCTTTGCCTTGGGCGTAAAGGCGTTGGTGCTGGTGCTGGGGGCTTTGGGCCTGGCTGGTATGTGGGCGGCGGTATTTGCCGACGTGGGCGTTTCCGTTCTTGCCGTTCTCAATGCTATGCGGGCTATGCGGGTGGAGCCTTCGCCCGGCGCGGAGGCATAAGCCGGTGACCACGTCCCGTAATCTTAAAAAGTAAAATTTCCGGCTTTCTGAAACGCAAAAGCGCCGGTCCCGGATGCTCCGGGACCGGTGCTTTTTAACAGTTAAGTCGGGAAAAAACAAACTTAGGGTGTGCCTGCACCGTCTCCGTCGGAGCTTTCCTCGGACGGGGCAGCGGGCGGGTCCTGTCTCACAGGGGCAGAGCTGCTTCCCCGAAGCTTGTTGTGTATTTTCAGCATGCTTTCGGCAGCCTGATCGAATTGCCGGACCTCCTGAAAATTCTCCACCAGATCGCTGTGCACCAAATCGCTGTAATCTTTTTTGGCATTTTTGGGATACACAGCCCGGAGCATAATGGGCGTCACGATGGTGGAAACCACCACCATCAGCACCATGGGCGCCAGAAATACGTCGGGCATCATGCCGCCGGCAATGCCCTTGTTGGCAACAATCAACGCCACCTCGCCTCGGGAAATCATACCTACGCCGATGCGCAGGCTCTCCGCGTTGGTATAGTGGAACAGCTTTGCCCCCAGACCGCAGCCCACCACCTTGGTGACAATGGCAATCAGAATGGCTACCACTGACAAAAGCATGACCTTTGCGTCCATGGTGGAGAGCACCACCTTCAGTCCCACGCTTGCGAAGAAAATGGGAGAGAGGAACATATACGACAGGGTTTCGCACTGGGACTGCACATAAACAGCCCGGACGGTTTTGGCAATAATCAGTCCTGCGCAGAACGCGCCGATGATGTCGGCCACGCCGAAGACCTCCTCGGCGACATAGGCATATAAAAAGCAGAAGGCCACAGAAATCACGGCAAACCGCTTGCGATTCCAGCGTGCGGAGGCCATCCACTTCTGAATGCCCTTGTGGAGGAAAAATCCAAGAACCAGCGAAACTACAAAAAACGCCGCAATTTTAACCAGTACGATCCACAGGCTTACCCCGCCGACAGAGGCACCTGTAATCAGCGTCAGCAGAACCAGGCCCAGAATGTCGTCAATCAGCGCTGCGCCCAGGATTGCATTGCCGGAGCGGGTGGAAAGCTTGCCAAGCTCCTTCAGCGTCTCCACGGTGATGGACACGGAGGTGGCGGTGAACACGGTGCCTACAAACATATGCTCCAGCGGATCGCCGGTGGGGTTAAACGCCGCCGCCAGCGCGTAGCCTCCCCCAAGCGGCACCAGCACGCCGATCAGGGCAATAAAAAAGGCCGCCTTTCCGGATTTTTTCAGCTCGTCAATGTCCGTTTGCAGTCCTGCGCTGAACATCAGCAGAATGACGCCCAGCTCCGAAAGCATGGAAAGAAAGTCGCTGGGCTGCACAAAATTCAAAAGACTGGGGCCCAACAGCAAACCTGCGATCAAAGACCCCACTACCTCGGGCATATCCACCCGCTTGGACAGCATGCCGAAAAGCTTTGTTACCAAAATAATCAGCGCTACGTCCAGTATATACCGATAAGATTCCATTGCAGAACGATACCTCATCTCCAAAAATTCTAAATGCAGGCCGTTTTCGGCGGTTCGCACACATGAATTGCACGAAATTGCACGGACTTTGTCATCTTTCCCAAAAGGGGCTTCGTCAACGAGCCTAACACAAACCAACGGAAAAGTCCAGTGAGAGAGCATGTTAAAAGACACGATAATTGCATAAAAATGAAATAAAATTTGGAAATATTATACAAAAAATTAGAAATAGTACGTGTTTTATCGTTTTCTTAACATTAATTTTGCAGGAAATCATTCAAAAAGTGACATAAAAAAGGTTCCTGCGAAAGGCGAGGTTCAGTACGGCTTTTTGTAAAAACGCAAAAGCACTCCCCACCCGATTGGGCGGAGAGTGCTTTTATTGGAGCGGGCAACGAGGCTCGAACTCGCTACCTCCACCTTGGCAAGGTGGCGCTCTACCAGATGAGCTATGCCCGCGAAGCAAGAGTTATTCTAGCAAAGAACACTCTGCCTGTCAACTCTTTTTTACGGGATTTGCGAAATTCCCTCCGATTCCGCGGAATTCTCCTCCGAAGCGAGATTAAATTCAATCAATTCCACGGATCCCTCCGCCGGGTAATAGGAGATGCTCCACTCCGGTGTGTGGGTCAGCTCCCGCTCCGCGCGAAGCGTTTCCACCGTCTGATTTACTCCTGCCCGGTCCCCTGCCCGCCAGTAGCCCACGCGGACCGCCAACTCCGTTTTGCCATCGTCCAGCGCCGCCTCCAATAGGCTTTGCAAAGCCGCCGCGCTGGTGGCGTTGACAATGGAGGCAATCTGCTCCGCCGTGCGGCGGTAACCAAGCTGAACGGACAGCTCGTAATACCCCCGCTGGGGGGTGGAGGAGGAGGTGATGTATTCGAGGGCGTAGCTGCCAAGGGCCGTCTCCTGCTGCACCTCGGCGGCGGCCTTTTCCAGCGCATCGGCAACGCTCACCCCGTCGTCATAGCTGTAAAACCGGATGACTGCCTGATCCGTGTGCCGTCCGATGAGAAGCATCAGATCGTTGACGATGTCCTGATAGTTTTCCGCCCGCAGGGTGCCGGAGTCCTCGCTCTCCCAGAATTTGTTGGAATGGGGCTCCGCCGTGCTGTATTCCCGATCCAGAAGAGAGGCGCAGCCGGTGAGTGACAAGCACAGCGCCAGCAACAAGCACAGTCTTTGTTTCATCCGTCCGCACCTCCCTTCTCTTTCGGTGTTTATGCCAAATGCCGGCATTCTTCGCAGTTTTTCGGAAATTTTCTCTGTGTGGGCTTAATAGCCCAGGTCCTCGTCAATGAGAACTACTTCGGTTTCCATGCCGCTCATAGGCCGCCACAAAACCGCAAGCCCCCGGCAGATGCGCTCGGGGCTTTTGCAGTCGTAGCATTTGTCGCCCTTGACGGCGCAGGGAGTTTTCCGATCCAGACGCTGGGCATTTTTCGGCGCGGCAATGTTCCGGGCGCGCCACAACGCCTCGTCGTAAGTAGCCGCCAGCTTGTTGCGGCCTGCCACCAGATAGAGCTTCTCGTGGCCGTAAAGCATGGAGGCCACCCGGTTTCCGTTGCCGTCGATGTTAATGAGGGTCCCGTCCTCATCCAGACCGTTGACAGAGGAAAGGTATACCTGCGCCGTTGCCGCTTCCCCGGTGGAAACAGGGGATTCCTTCCAATGCCAGTGTACGCTGTTGTGAGACGCCAGCCGCTCATACACCCCCATGTCCCGCAGGGTGATGGAGCCGCCAAAGCCCACCGTTTTCCCGTCGATGGCCCCGTCGAGATAGTCCGCCGCCTCGGCCCCCGTCGCAAACAGACGCACGGAAAAGCCCCGTTCCTCCAGATTCTTCGCCGCTTTCTTCAGATCCGCCATATTATAGATCCTCCTTCTTGTATTCCCCGAATCCCTCGCCCAACACGTCGTAGGCGTTGCAGACAATCATAAATGCGCGGGGGTCCGCTTCGTGGACAATGCGCTTCATCTCCACGATCTCCCGCTGCTTAAAGGCAACCAAAAGCACCTGCTTTTCATCCCCGGTATAGGCGCCCGAGGCGGTGAGCAGCGTTACGCCCCGATCCCGCGCCAGAATGGCGTCGGCCGTTTTGCGCCAGCTGTCGGAGATGATATAGGCCACCTTGGATTCGTCCAGCCCGTAGAGGATTTTATCAATGACCACGCTGGAGACAAACAGGGCCACCAGACCGTACAGCGCGGCATTGATGCTGCTAAACACCGCCGCCACCAGCGCCAGCACCACAAAATCGGGAATCAGCACCAGCCGGCCCATGGGGAGCCAGGGGAACTTGAGGCCCAAAAGCCGGGCAATCACGTCCGTGCCGCCGGTGGTGGCCCCCTGAGTAAAGACCAGTCCCAGACCCGCGCCCATCATGGCACCGCCCACAAGGCAGGCCAGCATGGTGTCCATGGGCTGGAATTTGTACAGCAGGGCAATCCCGTCGATGGCAAGAGAGCTGACCACCATCGAAAACAGGGACGAAACCAGAAGGTGCCGCCCAATGAGCTTCCACCCAAGGAAAAACAGAGGAATGTTCAATATCGCCGTCACAATGCCCACCGAGGCCCAGGGCAGAAGGACGTTGATGATCTGGGCAAGGCCTGTCAGACCCGCCACGCCAATTTGATTGGGCACGAAAAACCAGTCAAAGGACAGGGCGAAAATTGCGCAGCCCAGCGCCATGATTCCGTAGCTTTTTAACATTTTCCTGACGATAAAACCGTCCCCTTCCATTTGAGCTTCCTTCCGGGCCTTATAAAAAAGCCCGGCGCCTTGCGCATCAGTCCAGCAGACCCATCTGCTTTTCCTCGCAGTCCTCCTCCCGCAGCAGCGCTCCGGCGGCGGGCACCGCCCGCACGCGGTAGCGGCTGTGATTCACGATGGCGCTTTCCTCCAGCAAAACGACCCGTTCCAAGTGGTACTTTGGCTTCATGGTCATCACTGCCACGCCCTGGGTGGAGCGGGTGGTTTTTGGGGAAAGCAGCGCGGTGTTGAAAATCAAAACCCGCGGTTCACTGGAATAGACCGCCAGCTCCTCCTCCCGGTCCAGCCGCAGAATGGAGGACAGGGGCGATTTATCGGAATAGGCCCCTGTCAGCTTTCGGCGGTTGGAGGTGGTCTGATAGGCCGAGAGATTTACCCGGGCCGCCTTGCCGTTTTCAAAAAAGAACAGCAGCGCCCCCGCATAGTCCCCGGGCAGGCAGGCAAAGACTGGGCTTTCTTCCCCGTCCATCCCAAGCTTTGAAGGGAGGTAATCTCCCAGAACGCTGGCCTTGGCGTCTTCAAAGTCGCAGATGCGGCACTTGTAGACTTGGCATTTGTCAGTGAAGAACATTATCTCCGATGCGTTGGAGGTTTCAAATGACTGGCGCAGTGCGTCCCCGTCCTTAAACTTCTGTTCGCTGTTCATGCGCAGGGAGGCCGGAATAATCTTTTTGAAGTACCCCTCCCGGGAGAGGAACACGCTCACCGGGTAATCCTCTACCTGCTCCTCCTCGTGGAAATCCTCCACCTCATGACCGTAAATGATGGTGGAGCGGCGGGGCTGGCCGTACTTCTTTGCCACCTCCTCCAGCTCGTCGATGATGATTTTCTTGATGCGCCGAGGGCTTTCCAGCAAGTCCTCCAAGTCCGTAATTTCGTCCTGCAAGGCGTCGGTTTCCTGCACCCGCTTTAGAATATACTCCTTGTTGATGTTCCGCAGACGAATTTCCGCCACATATTCCGCCTGAATTTGGTCAATGCCGAAGCCGATCATCAGGTTGGGGATGACCTCGGACTCCTCCGCCGTCTCCCGGATGATTTTGATGGCCTTGTCAATGTCCAGCAGAATCCGGCGCAGACCCTTGAGCAGGTGCAGCTTTTCTTTTTTCTTGCCAAGGACAAAAAACACTCTCCGGCGGACGGACTCCCGCCGCCAGGCGCACCACTCCTCCAGCAGCGCCCGCACGCCCAAAACCTTTGGCATCCCGGCAATGAGCACGTTGAAGTTGCAGCTGCACGTATCCTGCAAGGAGGTCATTTTAAAAAGCCGGGCCATCAGTCGGTCCGGATCCGTGCCCCGCTTGAGGTCGATGGTGAGCTTCAGGCCGGTGCGGTCCGTCTCGTCCCGCATGTCGGCAATTTCCTTGATTTTTCCGGCCTTAATCAACTCCGCCACCTTGTCGAGAATTGCCTCAATGCTGGTGGAGTAGGGAATTTCGTAAATTTCAATCAGATTCTGGTCCTTGACATAGCGCCACTTGGCCCGGACCTTCACGCCGCCCCGTCCGGTGCGGTAAATTTCCTCCAGCGCCGCCGGTTCGCAGATCAGCTCGCCTCCGGTGGGAAAATCAGGGGCCAGAAGGGTATCCGTCAGGGTGCAGTCCGGGTTTTTGAGATAAGCGGCGGTGGTGTCGCACACCTCTTTTAAATTGAACCCGCAGAATTGGGACGCCATGCCCACGGCAATACCGCTGTTGGCGGAAACCAAAATGTTGGGAAAGGTGGTGGGCAGCAGGGCGGGTTCCTTCATGGTGTTGTCGTAGTTGTCGATGAAGTCTACCGCGTCACTGTCGATGTCCCGGAAAATTTCCGAGCAGATGGCCGACAGCTTTGCTTCGGTGTATCGGCTGGCGGCATAGGCCATGTCCCGGGAATAGACCTTGCCGAAGTTGCCCTTGGAGTCCACAAAAGGGGTCAGCAGCGCGCTGTATCCCGCGCTGAGACGAACCATTGTCTCATAGATAGGCCCGTCCCCGTGGGGGTTGAGGCGCATGGTCTGGCCCACGATGTTGGCGGACTTGGTCCGCCCGCCGGTTAAAAGCCCCATTTTGTACATGGTGTACAGGAGCTTCCGGTGGGAGGGCTTAAACCCGTCAATCTCCGGAATGGCCCGGGAGACGATGACGCTCATAGCGTAGGGCATGTAGTTGACTTCCAGCGTGTCCACAATGGGCTGGTCCTCCACCGCAGCCTTCAGGCCAAGGACATTGGGGTTTAATTCCCGGGAGATTTCATCTTCCGGTTTTTTCTTCTTTGGCATTCGTATCAATCCTCATTTGCGGCGGCCGCCGCCTGCTTTCTTGTGGTATGGTGGGGAGCCAGCGCAAAAATCGGCGGCAAACCCGTCAGGAAATGTCCGCCACTTCCAGATATTTAAAGCCGTTTTCCGCGATGTGCTCCTTCCGGCCCTGAAGGTTGTCCCCCAGCAGGAGGTCAAACACCCGGGCTGTCTCGTCAAAATCGGAGGGCTGCACCCGGATGAGCCGCCGGGTTTCAGGGTTCATGGTGGTAAGCCACATCATCTCCGGCTCGTTCTCACCCAGTCCCTTGGACCGATCCACCTTCATTTTCTTCCCGGCCAAATCCCGAACAATGTCGTTTTTCTCCCTGTCGGAATAGGCGAACCAGGTCTTTTCCCCACTGTGAATTTCAAACAGGGGGGTTTCCGCGATATAGACGTACCCCTCGCGAATCAGGGTGGGAGTGAGACGGTAGAGCATGGTGAGAATCAGCGTGCGGATCTGGAAGCCGTCCACATCACCGTCGGTGCAGATGACGACCTTGTTCCACCGGAGGTTCCCCAGGTCAAACTCCGCCAAATCCTTTACGTGCTTGTCCTTGACCTCAATCCCGCAGCCCAGCACCTTCATCAGGTCGGTAATAATCTCGCTTTTGAAAATCCGGGCGTAGTCTGCCTTCAGGCAGTTTAAAATTTTGCCCCGGACGGGCATGATGCCCTGATACTCCGCGTCCCGGCCCATTTTCACGCTGCCCAGAGCGGAGTCGCCCTCCACGATGTAAATTTCACGGCGGGCCACGTCCCTTGAGCGGCAGTCCACGAATTTTTCCACCCGGTTGGCGATGTCGATGCTGCCGGAGAGCTTCTTTTTGATGTTCAGCCGGGCTTTTTCAGCGCTTTCCCGGCTGCGTTTGTTGATGAGCACCTGTTCGGCGATTTTCTCCGCGTCAAAGGGATTTTCGATGAAGTAAATCTCCAGATTGCTGCGCAGAAACTCCGTCATGGCCTCCTGCACAAACTTATTGGTGATGGCCTTCTTCGTCTGGTTTTCATAGCTGGTGGCGGTGGAAAAGTTGTTGGAAACCAGCACCAGACAGTCTTCAATATCCGCCCAGGTAATTTTGCTCTCGTTTTTCTGGTACTTGCTGTTTTGTTTCAGATACTGGTCCAGCGCCGATACAAAGGCGGATTTAGCCGCCTTTTCGGGGCTGCCCCCATGCTCCAGCCAGCTGGAGTTGTGATAATGCTCGGTGACATTTACCCGATTTGAAAAGCAGCAGGCTGCGCTGAGCTTTACCTTGTATTCAGGCTTGTCCACCCGGTCCCGGCCCCGGCGTTCCGCTTCCCAGAACATGGGGGCGGTGAGGCTCCCCTCTCCCGCCAGCTCCGTCACATAGTCCACGATGCCGTTTTGATAGACGAAATCCTCGGTCTCAAGCTTTCCTGTTTCCGTCTCCCTGCGGAAGCGGAAGGAAACGCCTGCGTTTACCACGGCCTGACGCTTCATCACGTCGGTGAAGTATTCCGCGGGAATGGCGGTGTCCGTAAACACGTCCAAATCCGGCAGCCACCGAATGGTGGTGCCGGTTTTTTTGCCTCGGTCCGCGGGCTCCTCGTGCAGGCCGCCGACGTTTTCACCCTGCTCGAAGTGCAGGGTGTATTTCTTCCCGTCCCGCCGGACGGTCACGTCCATATATTTGGAGGCATATTGGGTGGCGCAGGAGCCAAGCCCGTTGAGCCCCAAAGAGTATTCATAGTTGTCGCCGGTGTTGTTGTCATATTTTCCGCCGGCGTACAGCTCGCAGAATACCAGCTCCCAGTTCCAGCGGTTCTCCTTCTCGTTCCAGTCCACCGGGCAGCCCCGGCCCTGGTCCTCCACCTCGATGGAGCCGTCCTTATATGACGTGACGGTAATGAGACTGCCATGGCCCTCCCGGGCCTCGTCGATGGCGTTGGATAAAATCTCAAATACCGCATGCTCGCAGCCCTCCAGCCCGTCAGAGCCGAAAATCACGCCGGGGCGCTTGCGCACCCGGTCCGCGCCCTTCAAAGAGGAGATGCTTTCGTTGCCATAGTCCTTTTTTGACGCCATTGCCTGTTTCCTTTCCGTTTTGTCCTCTGATTCGGAATTATCGTACCATACGCTGTTAAAAAATTCAAGACTGGGGTAAATGCGGAAATTATCTGTCCTAAATTGCGTATTATGGCGGAAATGTTCCGGAGCCAACTTTTTCATAATCCGTTTGTCACCCCGGGAATTGACCTGCGTTTCTGGGTTTTGCACATTTTCCACCGGGTTTTCCACACTGTTATGTAAACGTTAAAAGCCGCCGGAAAATACGCATCAAAATCCCACCGCCCAAACAGGAAAAAAGAGCCGCCGCACTTCGCTGCGGCGGCTTGCTTCTTTTCCGTATTTCCTTGGAGTGCAGGGGCTTTCGCGGTTTACTTCAAAAGCATCAGCACCACGCCGTAAATGGCGGAGGCCAGCGTGCCAAACACAATCACCGGCCCTGCCACCAGAAACATTTTTGCCGCCATGCCGGTGACAAAACCCTCACTGCGAAAGTCGATGGCGGGGGAAACTACGGCGTTTGCAAAGCCGGTGATGGGGACCAGCGTGCCCGCGCCGGCGTATTTCGCCAGCTTGTTATAAAGGTTCAGCCCCGTAAACAGGGCGGAGAGAAACACCAGCGTGCAGGAGGTTGCGGTGCCCGCGTCCTCCTTGTCAAGACCGGCGGCGGACCAGCCGTTTAAAATCAGCTGGCCTACCACGCAGATCAGTCCGCCGATGACAAAGGCCAGAACCGTGTTTTTCACGATGGGGGATTTTTTCGATTCCTGCTTAACAAGCTGCGCATATTCCTTGGGAGTGATATCCATAATCCGCCTCCGATGTTGTTTTCGGTAGGATTTCTCCAAAAGGAAAAATTATGCGCGCTTTTTAAAACAGTACGAGGCCTGAATAAAAAAAGCGGCTGCGCGTCTGAACTCCGGACGCGCAGCCGCGCAAGGCAAGCCGCTATTTCCGCAGCAGTGGCAGCGTCAGGATAAAGCGGGTGGAGGCTTCGTCCGATTCCGCCCGCAGTGTCCCCTTGTGCTCTGCGGCAATACTTTGGGCGATGGAAAGCCCAAGGCCAAAGCCGGATTGTTCTCCCCGGGAGGCGTCCGCCCGGTAAAACCGCTCAAACAGGTGGCGAAGCTGCTCCGGCGGAATGGGCTGCCCTTGGTTGGACACCTGAAGCCTTGCCTGCCGGTCCGTTTTCCGAAGCGCAAGAGAGATGCTTGTCCCCTCCGCGCCGTATTTTATGGCGTTGTCCAGCAGGACGGAAATGGCCTGTTTCAGCCGGTCCGCATCGCCGGTGACAAGCACGTCGGGGGAAATGCCCTCGCAGTCCAGCGCTTTTCCCGCGTCAAAGGCCACCGGCTCGAAGAGAAGGGCGCAGTCCGTGGCCGCGTCAGAGAGAGAAATCTCGGAAAATATGCCGGTGCGGACCAGACTGTCGGCCCGGGCCAGCGTCAGCATCTCCTCCACCAGAGAGCGCATCTGCCGCGCCTCGGAAAGGATGTTGTCCGCCCAGCGGGCGGGGCGCTCCTCCAGAGAAACGCCGTCCAGCAGCTCCGCGTTGGAGAGAATCACCGTCAGGGGCGTTTTCAGCTCGTGGGATGCGTCGGACAAAAACTGGCGCTGCTGGTCCCACGCCCGCCCTACCGGACGGGTGACCAGCCGGGCCAGCAGCACGGAAATCCCCAGCAGTACCAGGAGCGCCGCTGCGCCGATTTGCAGCGTGGAGCGGACCATGGAGCGCAGCGACGCGGTTTCCATAGAGACATCCACAAAGGCGATGCGCTGGAAAAACCCGCTGTTCACCCGCAGATACCGGAGATTGTAGGCCGGGATATTCCCCGTCTCCCGTTCCTGTTCCATGCAGCTTTGCAGAATGTCTCGCAGTGTGTCGGTATTTTCAAGGTCGGAATAGGTCCCGCCCGTGACGTAGACGGTGTTTCCCCAGACCTCCACGGTGAAATAGGGAAGCTGCACCTGATCTCCGCCGATGATGACCCCGGTCTGTCCCCGGTCCACTCTGGGGTCGCGGACGACGACCCGGCGTAAAAGCTCCTGCGTGCTGTCGCGGATGTTGTCTCTGGAGGAGGCATACATGAAAAAGAACGCGCCGCCCAAAACCGCCGTCACCAGCAGCATGCAAACCGCCACCACCTGAAGCCTGAGCCTTCGGATCATGGCGTCTCCTCCTCCGGAACCAGGCTGTATCCCGCCATGCGCAGGGTAATGATTTTTGCCGTGGAGCGCAGGTGCTGAAGCTTTCGCCGGAGGAAAGAGATATAGACCTCCACATTGTTGTCCTCCGCGTCGGATTCGTAGCCCCACACCTTCAGCAGCAGCTTTTCCTTGGTCAGCACCAACCCCTGATTCAGCATCAGCATTTCCAGCATGTCAAATTCCTTCCGGCTCAGCCGCACGGACCGCTCCGCGCAGGAGAGGGTGAAGGTGGACTGCTCCAGCTTCAAATCGCCGCAGGTCAGGGTGGCGGTGTCCCGCAGCTCGGGGGTCCGGCGGGTCAGTGCACGGATGGCCGCCAGCAGCTCCTTGGGCTCAAAGGGCTTTGTAAGGTAATAATCCGCGCCGCTGTCCAGTCCCTGCACCCGGTCGTCCAGCTCTGAGCGGGCGGTGAGCATCAGGACAGGGGTGGCGTTTCCCTCCGCCCGCAGACGGCGGAGCACCTCAAATCCGTTGAGCTTAGGCAGCATCACATCCAGCAAAACTACGTCGTAAATAGAGGTGAGGGCGTTGTCAAGGCCGCTCTCCCCATCGTGGCTCAGGTCGGCGGTGTAGCCGTTCAGCTCCAGCAGGTCCCGCAGCGTCGCGGCAAGGCGCACCTCATCCTCCACAATTAAAACGCGCATGGAAAAGCACCCCCTTTACAAATATTCTGAAAACGGACGAACAGCCCCGCGCCTTTCGCGGACACCGGATTGACAAGGATGGCGGTTAGTCCCCGGCGGGGGCTGCGTCCAGTCCGTTGTTGGCCACCGCCAGCAGCGCGTCCAGCTTATCCGCTGCCATGCGGTAAATGGTGGAGTCGTCGTTCACCCGGACGTACCGCCCGTCGCCGTTCAGCACCGAATTGCCCACGGTCAGCGTCAGCGTCTGGGCGGTGTTGCCATCGCCGGTGTAGTTTACCGTGATGGTGGCGGTGGGTTCGTCAAAACCGCACAGGGCCTCTGCTCCGTCGGAAGGACGGTAGTCCACGCAGGCGTCCAGACGCAGCGCCGAAAGCTGACCCAGCACGCGTTGCATCTGCTCGTCGGCGGTCACGTCTGCTCCGTTGCACAGCCATGTGACGCTGTCTCCGCTTTCAGGGGAGGACCCGCTCCCGCTTTCGTCGGGCTGGGCCTGGGCACGGAAGGCGGACAGCTCGGTTGTCACGGCCCCGGTCAGGGTGACGGTTCCCAGTCGGTCCTCTGTCAGGGCTGGAAGCTCAGGCAGAAGAAGCATGTCGTAAATCCCCACAGACATCTCCTTTACCAGCTCGCCGGAGATAATAAAAATCGGCGTTTCCGACTCGTTCATCAGCATATAGTAGCTGTTTCCATCGGAGGTGGTGTTGCCCAAAGACAGCGTGGTGAGCTGCCCGTTGGATGCGGTGGCGCTCAGCGTCCGGGTGGGCTCCGAAAGACCGTAATCCTCCGGCCCGACCCCGTCGGTGATGGTCTGCTGGGGCTTCAGGGTGGAGAGGGTGGTTGTCATTTGGATGAGATAGTCCTGATTCAACGGAAAGTCCGGATCGTCGGTCCAGTACCACTCCCCTTCTTTATTCAGGGCGAAGGACAGCGTGGCGCTTCCGTTGTGGTAGGAAATCGACTTATAGGCCGCGCCGTCGCTTATTATGCCGGAGGTGGTGCCCGAGGACCCGGCCCCTTCCTGATTCCGGCGATTTTTTGCGGATTGTACCGCCAGCACTACTGCCGCCAGTACCGCTGCGGCAAGGAGCAGGAGCAGAAGCGCCCGCTTGTGTCTTTTGTTCATGAGGAACCCCTTTCTTTTCGGAGCTTACGCCGCCAAAACGGCGAACAAAGCAAATAATGCACTTATTATAAAGCTTTGTAACCGTCAGGTCAATCTGCACCGGGCCAACAGTGTTTTATCAGAAACAGAATAGTAAAAATACCTTAAGAAAAGCTGAATTTTCCAGTTAAAGCGGGGGGCGGAGAGAATACCCTGCCCATTTCCTAACAAATAAAATGGGAAAAAGGGTCAAAAGAGGACGGAATTTGAACAAGTTTCGTCATATTGTAAAAAAATTTATGCCACATTGTCAGACTTTTCACTTGCAGTTGTTTGCCTGCTCCTGTATAATTTAACGTACATGAGGAAAGAACGAAACAAACGACGAACATTTGGAGGAAAAGAACAGTGCGTGGCATTCACAGCGCCGTGGATGATATCCGGCGGAACGTGTTTACTGAGGTGGCAAAGATTGCCTATGAAGGCGGGGATTATTCTCGCGTTGACCTGATTCCCTACAAGATTGTCCCCGGAGAAGATTCTCAGTATCGCAGCAACGTCTTTTTGGCCCGGGCCATTGTACAGGAGCGTGTCCGACTGGCCTGCGGATTGCCGCTCCAGCCCGCAGACGTGCGGGCACCCGCCAGCGCAGGCATCGAGGAGGCCGCATCGGCAGACGACAAGTTTTTTGAAGAGCCGCTGGTAAACGTGATTTCATTTGCCTGCAACGCGTGCCCCACCAAGCGGATTCGGGTGACCGACAGCTGTCAGGGCTGTATGTCTCACCCCTGTCAGGCGGTCTGCCCCAGGGACGCAATTTATCTTGACGAGATGAAGCACTCCCACATCGACCAGAGCAAATGCATCAAGTGCGGTCGCTGCGTGAACCAATGCCCCTACCATGCCATCAGCAATCTGGAGCGGCCCTGCGCCGCCGCCTGCGGAATGGACGCCATCGAATCCGACGAGCGGGGCCGGGCTAAAATCAACTATGATAAGTGCGTTTCCTGCGGCATGTGTCTGGTAAACTGCCCCTTTGCCGCCATTGCGGACAAGAGCCAGATTTTTCAAATTATTCATGCCATGAAGCGCCATGATGGGGTGATTGCCTGCGTGGCTCCCGCCTTTGTCAACCAGTTTGGAAAGGGCGCCTCTCCGGCAAAGCTGAAGGCCGCCATGCGCTCCTGCGGCTTTGCCGACGTGGTGGAGGTGGCCGTGGGCGCGGATTTGTGCACCATCGAGGAGGCGGAGGACTTTTTGGAGAAGGTTCCCGCGGAGCAGCCCTTTATGGGCACCTCCTGCTGCCCCGCGTGGAGCATGATGGCAAAAAAGCTTTTCCCGGATTTTAAGGATTATATCTCCATGGCCCTGACCCCCATGGTGATTACCGCCCGGATGGTGAAGAAGGAACACCCCGACGCACGCATCTGCTTTATCGGCCCCTGCGCCGCCAAAAAACTGGAGGCCAATCGCAAATCCATCCGGTCCGACGTGGACTATGTGCTGACCTTTGAGGAGCTTCAGGGCATGTTCGATGCCAAGGAAATTGACTTTTCCCAGCTCCCCGAGGACCCGGCGGACGATTTCACCGTGGCGACCGGCGCGGGCCGGGGCTTTGCGGTGGGCGGCGGCGTGGCTGCCGCGGTGGTGGAGGCCGTGAAGCGCATCGACCCGGAGCGGGAAATGCTGATCGACTATGGTGACGGACTGCGGGAATGCCGCAAGATGCTCACCCTTGCAAAGGCCGGAAAGCGGGACGGATATCTGCTGGAGGGCATGGCCTGTCCCGGCGGCTGCGTGGCCGGAGCGGGCACCATCGCCCCGGTGCGGGAAACCGCCGTCGCAGTGCAGAAATATAAGGATGGCGCGGCCGTTCAAAACGCGCTGGACAGCCCCGTAAAAGGTCGGCTCGGAGATACTAAGGAATAAATACCGCAGGGCCGCCGGAAAGTTTGCAAACTTTCCGGCGGCCTGCAACTTTTTCCGCGCCCGCACGTCTTTACAATAGAGCCTGTTCGGCGCGGTTTCCAAAGATTGCATGGGGGAAAGCGTCCGCCCGGGATTTACTTTCTTTTCAAGGCGTGGTATCCTGAAAGCGTTATAAATAAAAGAGTTGACAACAACCGAAGAGACTATGGAGGCATGAACGTCGATATGAAAAACTACCTGCGCCGCATTTTTTCCAGCGTTCTGGCAGCATCTCTGCTGTGCGCATTGACGGTTCCCGCGGCGGCGTCCGCCGCGCTGGGCGAGGACCTGCTCCAAAAGGATGTCCCGGTGCACAGGGATACCCAATTGTCCACCAACGTGTTCTGGAGCACCGCCTACAATGATATGCGGGTGGAAAACCTGATTACATACAGGCCCGGCTCCTCCGCAACGCCCATGGTGACCTATGGCAGCGTACTCACATCCTGCAACACCGTTTCCTCCGCCGCCCAGGCGCTGGAGAGCCAGGGCTACCGCGTGGTGGCCGGCCTGAACGGCGACTTTTACAATGTGAACAACGGCCTTCCCATCGGCATGGTGGCGGCGCAGGGCGAGCTGAAAAGCTCTGACGGCGGCTATTGGGCCATCGGCTTCCGGCAGGACGGCACCGCCGTGCTGGGCAAGCCCGCGGTGAAGGTCAGTGCCGACCTTGGCTATGAGATGCTGGACAACGGCGACTTTCCTGCCCGGGTGGTGCGCCAGCTTGCCGCGATCAACAAGGCCCGGGTTTCCGGCGGCGGGATTTACCTCTATACCTACGAATTTAACTCCAAACACACCACCGGCACCACGGAGCCGGGGGTAGATGTGGTGTGCACCATTCAGAGCGGCTCTCTGGCCTTAAACGGAAGTCCGCTGGTGCTGACGGTGGACAGCGTGCTTGCCGATGCGGCGGGCACCGCCGTTCCGCAGGGGAAGGTGGTTTTGTCCGTCAACAATCAGGCGGACGCCTATGCCCTGAACGCCATGAAAAACATTCCCATCGGCGCAACGATCACCATTACCGCCGCCCCGGCCACCGGTGACTGGCTGGACGTGCAGTACGCCGTGGGCGCACTGTATGCACTGGTGCAGGACGGCAGCGTGGTTTCCGGCCTTCCCACCGATGTAAACCCCCGCACCGCCGTGGGCCAGAAGGCCGACGGGACACTGGTGTTCTATACCATCGACGGGCGCAGGTCCGGGTATTCCGTCGGCGCGTCCATGACGCAGATTGCCCAGCGGCTGATCGAGCTGGGCTGCGTCACCGCCCTGTGTCTGGACGGCGGCGGGTCCACCACCTTCACTGCAACCCAGCCGGACGCTGTGAACGCGAAAACCGTCAACCGCCCCTCCGGCGGCAGCGAGCGGGCAGTGAGCAATCAGATTTTTCTGGTGGCCTCCAGCCAGTCCAGCGGACAGCTGAGCCATTTCTACGTTTCTACGGACAACAGCTATGTGCTGGCGGGCAGCAAGGTAAACGTGACTGCCGCCGCCGTGGATACCAATTACATTCCCATGAGCGGCAGAAGCTATACCCTCAGCACCAGCGCCGGGGAGATTGAAAACGGTGTTCTCACCACCCCCGCCAGCGGCGGAGAGGTGACCGTCACCGCCACCGGAGGCGGACAGTCCGGCTCTGCGAAGGTTCACGCCGTCACCACGCCGGATACCATCTCCGTGAAAAACGGTTCCACCGCTGTCACTACGCTGACTGTGGCTCCCGGCAGCACCACAACGCTCACGGCTTCTGCGGTTTACCGGCATCTGGCCCTGAAGGCGGACCCGGAGGCGTTTACATGGGCCGTCACCGGCGACATCGGCGCGGTGGACAAAACCGGGAAGTTTACCGCCGGGTCCCCCGGAACCGGTACCCTGACGGTTTCCGCCGGGGGAAAGACTGCCACGGTGCAGGTGAATGTGTCTCACATCGCCCTTGCCACGGTGGAAGATTTTGAGGCAAGTGTTCCCGAGCTTTCCTCCTTCAGCTATGGCGCGGCTATTTCCCGCGTCACCGATATGAATTTTGTGAAATACGGTCGGGCTTCCGCCGCCGTGAATTACACCATCGGTGCGGACGGAACCTCCTCTGTCCTCTTTGCCGTACCCTATGCCATCGGCAGTGCCTATACCCAGATGAGCTTCTGGCTGTACGGCGACAAGTCGGGCAATGCCCTGACCGTTTTGACCTCTGACGGGGCAAACACTGTGGAAACCCCGGCGGGCAATGTGGACTTTACCGGCTGGAAGCAGATCACAGTTGCCCTGCCCGCAGGGACCGCGACGCTGGCCGGATTCAAGCTGACCTCCGGAATCAACGCCGACGGCACGGCGACAGCCGCCTCCGGCACACTGTATCTGGATCAGTTGGTGACCTCCTATAACAACGTGGTGGACACCGCGCCGCCCGAGGTGAAGGCTTCCCTTTCCGGAACCAGCCTTACCGCAACGATTACCGACGCGGCGGACAAATTCCCGGCCCAGAGCGGCGTGTCCGTGACTATGGACGGCAAAGCCGTGGCCTTCACCTATGACCCGGCGAAGGGAACGCTCACTGCCGCTCTGTCTGTGAGCGACACCTATGCCCACCGGGTTACCGTCACCGCACGGGATGCCTCCGGCAACATCGGCCGGGCCTCCTGCGATATTGCCGCCACCGGCGGTGAGACGCAGTTTGGCGACACCGCGGGCTATTGGGCCGGAACCTACGTAGACTGGCTGAAAACCACTGGGATTACCACAGGCTATGAGGACGGGACCTTCCGCCCCAACCAATCCATCACCCGCCAGCAGTTTGCCGTGATGCTCTACCGCTATCTGGGACTGGACGGAAGCGGATACGAAGCAAACGATCTTCCCTTCGCAGACGCGGGAGACATTGGTGAGTATGCCCGCACGGCGGTGAAAACGCTGTACGCCATGGGGATTCTTACCGGGTCTGAGAGTAACGGAAAGATTTATTTCAATCCCGGTGCCAGCCTGACCCGCGCGCAGGCGGCTACCATGATCGGCCGGACCCAGCAGAAGGGCTATGCCCAGGCGGCCCTTACCTTTAAGGACGCGGCCTCCATTCCCGCCTACGCCGCTTATTACATTCAGACCATGGCGGCACAGAAGGTCATCAGCGGCTATGAGGACGGCGCGTTCCGCCCCAATACCTCTATCACCCGGGGCCAGATGGCGAAGATTCTCTACAATTTGCTGTAAAGGCAGCGTGAAAAATTTTGGCAGGGCTGCGTTGATTTGGCGTGCTTTATAGAAGCGCCTTTTCCGTCGGGAGCACATCCCCTCGCGGTGAAGCTGGAAGAATTAAAATGCGTGGCCCCGGGGAACTTAATTCCCCGGGGCCTTTCGCGTTACTTTTTTCGCTGCACACTTATAAAAAGAAGCTTTTGGAAAAAGAGCGGGAAAACAACAGAATTTTGTCGCAGCACCTGAATGTTAAAAATTGTTCAGTTGATTTTTGGACGGGATTGGAGTAGACTGACGGGACAATTATCGAAGGGAGGGAGCTTTTTGCGTGCCTATACGGCGGACCAGTGGGTCCTGTTGTTTTTTTTCTACTGCCTGTGCGGCTGGGTCTGGGAGTCGTGCTACGTCTCCGCACGGCGGCGCAGATGGATTAACCGGGGCTTTCTCCACGGGCCGGTGCTGCCCATTTACGGCTCCGGGGCCATCTTGATTTTGCTCTTCACCCTGCCGGTACGAAACTATCCCGCTTTGCTGTACCTCAGCGGCGCGGTGGCGGCGACGCTGCTGGAATACGTCACGGGCGCGGCGATGGAGCGTCTGTTCAAGGTGCGCTATTGGGACTATTCGGGCCAAAAGTTCAATGTGAACGGCTATATCTGCCTTTCCAGCAGCATTGCCTGGGGCTTTTTCTCTATTTTGCTGGTGAAGGTGGTCCATCCCCCCATCGCGCGGCTGGTGCTGTCCGTTCCCGGCGCATTCGCCACGCCGCTGGCGCTGGCGCTGGTGGCAGGCTTTACCGTCGATGCGGTGCGCTCTGTGCAGGCTGCGCTGGACCTTCGTGCCATGCTGGAAAAGCTCACGGAGGAAAACGAGGAGCTGCGCCGTCTTGCCCGGCGGATGGAGATTATCTCCGCCTTTGCGGAGGAGGATCTGCAAAAATTCCGGGACAAAACCCAGGTGGAGCGTATTCTGCTGCAAAGCCGGCTGAGAGAAGAGCGGCAAAAGCGGGCAAAGGGCCGGGCGGAGCGCAAACAGCGCCGAGAGGAACTTCTGGCCGAGGCGCTGCGAACGCTGTCCGACGCCACCCTGAGTGCGCTGGAGAACGTGGCCGCCGCCGCGGAGGCATGCCGGGACCGGCTGATGGGCGAAAACAGTTTGTCCGCGGGGAAGTTGGCGGAGCTGGACGAGGCGGTGAAAAAGCTGAGGGCGCGGCAGGAGGCCGTCCGGACCAGGACGGTGAAAACTTATCGCCAATCCCTGCGCATCCTGCGGGGCAATCCCTCCGCCGCCGCGCGGCAATACCCCGAGGCCATGGAAAATCTCCGCCGTCTGGAAGGGACCGACAAGGACTGAGTGCGGATTTTCTGTACGCCTGTTTGCTTTTCCTGTTTGTTGGGGCAAGCAAGGCGATTTTACAACGAGAAAAGGCCGGAGCGTGAATTCACGCTCCGGTCTTTATACTGCCGAAATGTTTGGCACAGCATCTTTAAGGCTTAAAACAGTCCGCTGTCCTCGTTGTCCCACTCCTGCCGCTCCGAGCCAAAATTGGGAGAAACGCCGCTGGTGCGCTTGGCGATTTCGTAGTATCCCAGTTCCGTGCACTGATAGGAGGCCAGGTAAAAAAGCTGTACCGCCACAGTCCACAAAGAGCAAAAAAGACTAATGGTAAAGGATACGCCCGTGGAGGGCAGCGTATAGGCGGTGCCGGTGATGTAGGCGGTGGTGATCTGAGAAAAGACGTAGGCAACCCACAGGGTTGAGGGCAGGTAAGCCAGCACCAGCCATCCCAAATAGCTTAAATCCAGCGCAAACAGCTGCCCTTTGTAGCCCAGAGTTTGCCGTTTGCTCATTGCCAGCGCCTCCAGACAGCCCAGCTCTGGATTTTCGCAGAGATTCAGATAGGCGAAGCGATAGCTGTACGTAGCCACAATGCCCGGGATAAAGAACAGAAGGGACCAGAGAAAGATGAAAACATACTGTAAAATAGCAAGTCCGATCACCCGCCCCGCGAAGGAAAACCCATCAAACAGCGTGAGATATCCGGCCCGAATACCCCGCCGGATATCCATGCAGTAGAGAATAAAGCCAATTTGCAGGACAACGCCCAAAAGCGAGGTCAGGATGTTGACAAAGCTTCCCAGCGGATTGCCGTAAGTCACGGGGCTGCCGCTGCTGGCCAGACTGTTCACCATGTTCAGGGCCATCAGCAGCAGGAGATACAGCCCCACAAAGCCCTTGGGACTTACCTGCGCAGAGCGAAGCAGCTCCTTCATCTCCGCTTTTAATGCAGGCCGGTCTATCAGTTCCGCCATAAAAACTCCTTTCGCGCCGCCGAATATTGGAGGCAAGCCGTTTCATATAACAACAGTGCGGACATGATGACCGCGCGTCTTTTTATCAGTGTATCATGCATGGGAAAGCTTGGCAAGACCCGGCTGGCCGGCATGAAAAAGATATACAAATTTCGTTAAAAAAAGCACAGATTTCTGTGAAAACCGGTCTTTACAGTCTGGACATTTATTCATTTTAGGTGTAGAATAATGCGCAGTATGTGGCAGAGCAACCTTTAACGCTCTAACCAGGAGAAAAATGAGGTGAAAACAATGGCACAAGCGTTTTTCGGCGGTGTTCATCCCCATGATATGAAGGCCGCCACCAATGAAAAGGCCATCGAACAACTGGCACCCCCGGCTGAGGTGGTCATCCCCATGTCCATGCACTTCGGCGCTCCGTGTGCACCCCTTGTCAAGGCGGGGGACCATGTGAAGGTCGGACAGAAAATCGGCGAGTTCCGCGGCTTGGGCGCACCGATTCACGCCAGCGTTTCCGGCACGGTAAAGGCCGTGGAGCCCCGTCCCTATTCCATGGGGGGCAACATGACCGCCATCGTGATCGAAAATGACATGAAAAACGAGCTGAGCGAAGAAATCAAGGCCCCTGCGAACCCCAGTGCCCTCACCGTCGAGGAGATGGTGGAAATTGTCAAGGAAGCCGGCATTGTCGGCATGGGCGGCGCAACCTTCCCCACCCATGTGAAGATCTCCGGCGGTATCGGCAAGGTCGACACCGTAATCATCAATGGCGCGGAGTGCGAGCCCTACATCACAGGCGACCATCGCGCCATGCTGGAGCGCCCCGAAGAAGTTATCGGAGGCGCGATTTATCTGGCCAAAATGTTTGGCGTGGACAAGGTTGTCATCGGTGTGGAGGACAACAAGCGCGACGGAATCGACGCCATGAACAGGGTCATTGCGGAAAAGCATGCCCCCGTGGTGGTGGAGCCTCTGCGCTGCCGTTACCCCCAGGGCGGTGAAAAGCAGCTCTGTCAGGCCGTGACCGGCAAGCAGGTTCCTCCGGGAGGACTGCCCTCCGCCATCGGCTGCGCCGTGTTCAATATCAACACCACCTGCGCCATCTACCGGGCTATTACCCAGGGAATGCCCGTGGTGACCAAGGTGGTTACTGTCTCCGGTTCCGGCGTGATTGACCCGAAGAATCTGGAGTGCCCCATCGGAACTCCCGTGGCAAACCTGCTGGACGCCTGCGGCGGCCTGAAGGACGGTACATATAAGCTGATTGCCGGCGGCCCCATGATGGGTATGGCACAGTACACCGCGGACATCCCGGTGGCCAAGGGCACCGGCGCGGTTCTGGCGTTTTGTGAAAACGAAGAGCAGACCGTGGAGCATCCCCAGTGCATCCGCTGCGGCAAGTGCGTTTCCGTCTGCCCGGTGAAGCTGGAGCCCCTGTTTATGTACCAGTATGCTTCCAAGGGGATGACCGAGGAGCTGAACGCCGCCAATATTATGGACTGCATGGAATGCGGCGCGTGCTCCTATATCTGCCCCGCCCGGATTCATCTGACCCATATGTTTAAGACCGGCAAGCAGCTGGTGAAGGATAAAGCGGCCGCCGATAAGGCAGCCGCCGAAAAGGCCGCCGCATTGGCGGACAAGACACAGAAGAAGGAGGCGTGAGAGATGACCGACTATAAAAATCTGAAGCTGATCGCCACCTCTTCTCCCCATATCCGCGCCGCGGAAAACACCCGTTCCATTATGCTGGACGTGATTATCGCCATGCTGCCCGCCCTTGTTTACGCTGTTTGGGCGTTTGGACTTCGGGCGCTGACCGTGACCTGCGCCAGCGTGATTTTCTGCATGGCATGGGAGTGGGTATACCGCAAGCTGATGAAAAAGAATCAGGCTGTGGGCGATCTTTCCGCAGTGGTTACGGGTATGCTGCTGGCGTTTGTCTGCCCCGTGGGCGTGACCTATTTTGCGCTGTTTGTGGGCAGCTTTTTCTCCATCGTGGTTGCAAAGCAGCTCTTTGGCGGCATCGGCAAGAACTTTGTAAACCCGGCTCTGGTGGGCCGCGCCATGATGGTGGCCTCCTTCGCCGGGAACATGACGACCTGGGCGAAGTTTCAGGCCACCTCTCACCTGTTCGGCTCCAACGCCGACACGGTGACGGCGGCTACTCCCATGGCCTATCTCCATACCAATAATTTGCAGGGACTGCTGGACAGCGGCGTCACCATGACGGACATGTTCTTGGGCCGCATCGGCGGTTCCATCGGCGAGATCTCCGCTCTGATGCTGATTGCCGGCGGCATTTACCTGCTGGCCCGCAAGGTCATCTCCTGGCAGACTCCGGTGGGCTACATTGCCACCGTTGTTGTGCTGACGCTGATTTTCCCCCGCGGGAACGATGCGATTACATGGATGCTGTTCAACCTGCTGGGCGGCGGACTGCTGCTGGGCGCGTTTTTCATGGCGACCGATTACGCGACCTCTCCTGTCACCCCCACGGGCCAGCTGATTTATGGCATCGGCTGTGGCCTGATTACCATATTTATTCGCTACTTCGGCTCCTATAACGAGGGCGTGTGCTACTCCATTCTGGTCATGAACCTGCTGACCGCCCTCATCGACAAGTATGTGAAGCCTCAGCGCTTCGGCGTCGTCAAATCCGATAAGAAGGAGGCGGCTTCGAAATGAGCGAACAAGTGAAAAGCAAGGAAAAAATTACGATGGACCCCAAGTACATTTTGGTGCTGACGTTTACTCTGACGATCACCTGCATCATCGTGGCGGGACTGCTGGGCTTTGTCAATCAGGTGACCGAGCCCAATATCACCGCAGCCAACAAGGCCAAGACCGTGGCGGCGATGTCTGCCGTGGTGGCCGACCCCAACAGCACCTTTTCTGATGCTCTGGAGATCACCGACGAAATGACTGCTGCCGCTGCGACCTATAAGACCAAGGTGACCGAGATTTATCAGGTCATCGGGTCCGACGGGTCCGATGCGGGCTACGCCGTGAAGGTGGCCGCCAGCGGCTCTCAGGGCACCATTGTGATGATGGTGGGCGTGGACGCGGAGGAAAGCGTCACTGGCGTATCCATCGTCTCTCATGCCGAAACCTCCGGCATCGGCACCAAGATTATGAACAACGATCCGCTGCCCGGCAGCGGCGTGGGCGTTTTAGAGCAGTTTGTCGGTATGAGCCATGCGGACGGCGACCTGACGGTTGGAAGCAATGTGGACGCCATCACCGGCGCCACCGTGTCCACCAAGGGCGTCACCGGCGGCGTCAACGGCGCTTTGGCCGTGACCGCCGCGTTGGGCTGAGAAAGGGGGAGTTGAACAATGAACATCGGTAAACAGTTGAAAGAGGGCGTCATTAGCAACAACCCCGTACTGGTACAGCTTCTGGGTATGTGCTCTACCATGGCCATTACGACCTCGATCGCAAATGGCTTGGGCATGGGTGTATCCGTGCTGCTGATTCTGACCGCCTCCAACGTCGTTATTTCCGCTATCCGGAAAATCGTTCCTAACAAAATTCGTATTGCCATGTACGTGGTGGTCATCGCCGGCTTTGTTACCTGCGTGGACCTGCTGCTGCAGGCATTTCTGCCCGCGATTGCCGCGTCTTTGGGCGTATTCATTCCTCTGATCGTGGTGAACTGCATCATTCTGGGCCGTGCAGAGGCGTTTGCCTCCAAAGAGGGTATTGCCGCTTCCGCGCTGGACGGTGTGTTTCAGGGCCTTGGCTACACGCTGGTGCTGCTGGCTATGTGCATTATCCGCGAGCTTCTGGGTGCAGGCACGCTGGCCGGTATTCAGATCATGCCCGCGAGCTATCAGGCCATTGGCGTGCTGACGCTGCCGGTAGGCGGCTTCCTGGTGCTGGGCACATTGATTGCCGCCATGCAATGGGCGCTGAGCCGGCCCAAAAAGGCTGCAAAGGAGGAAAAGTAAGCCATGAAAGAAATCTTTTCCATTGCGCTGGGCGCCATTCTGGTCAATAACTTCATTTTTGCCCAATTCCTTGGTATCTGCCCGTTCATGGGTGTTTCCAAAAAGATTGATACCGCAATCGGCATGGGCGTGGCCGTCACGTTTGTTATGGGCCTGGCCTCCGCGTTTACCTGGCTTGCCAACGAGTATCTGCTGGTGCCTCTGAATCTGGCGTATATGCAGACCGTGGCGTTCATTCTGATTATCGCCGCGCTGGTGCAGTTTGTGGAGATGTTTCTCCAGAAATCTCTCCCCGCCCTGTATACCGCGCTGGGCATTTACCTGCCGCTAATTACCACCAACTGCGCCGTGCTGGGCGTGGCGCTGCTGAATGTGCAGAACGGCTACAATTTTATTGAGTCCGTGGTGTATGGCATTACCGGCGGTCTGGGCTTCCTGCTGGCCATCGTGCTGTTTGCCAGCATCCGGGAGCGTCTTGTGTTCGCTGATCCCCCAAAAGCTTTTGAGGGCTTTCCCATCGCGCTGGTTACCGCCGGCCTGATGGCGCTGGCGTTCATGGGCTTCTCCGGCGCGAACGTCTTCGGTTAAGGAGGAGAAATCATGAATATTGTCTTTGCCATTCTGGTGTTGAGCATTCTGGGCGCTATTTTTGCCGTGATCCTGGCCGTTGCGTCCATTGTCTTCGCCGTGAAAACCGACCCCAGACTTCCTGAAATTGTCGACGCTCTGCCCGGCGCAAACTGCGGCGGCTGCGGCTACGCCGGCTGCTCCGACTGCGCGGGCCACATTTTGGACGGCAGCGCGCCTGTCAATGCCTGCCCCGTGGGCGGTGCGGCCAGCGCTGAAAAAATTGCCGCCATCATGGGCGTGGAAGCCAGCAGCGCCGAAAAGGAAGTGGCCTTTGTCCGCTGCAACGGCGGAACCGCCGCGAAAAAACGCTTTGAGTACCGCGGCGTGCTGGACTGTGTTTCTGCCACGAAGGTGGCCGCCGGCCCTCTTGAGTGCGGCTTTGGCTGCCTGGGCTTTGGTTCCTGCGTGACTGCCTGTCAGTTCGACGCCATGCACATTGCTGCCAACGGCTGCGCTGTGGTGGACCCTGTGAAGTGCACCGACTGCATGGCCTGTGCCACTGCCTGCCCCCGCAAGCTGATTATCTCCGTCCCTGTGTCCAAGAAGGTCCACGTGGCCTGTATTAATCAGGACAAGGGCAAGGTTGCCATGAGCGTGTGCGCCAACTCCTGCATTGGCTGCGGCCTTTGCGAGAAGGAGTGCAAAAAGGATGCCATCCATGTGACCAACAACGTGGCCGCGATTGACTACGCCAAGTGCATTAACTGCAAGATGTGCACCAAGGTCTGCCCCCGCGACTGCATTTTGCCCATCGCAACCCCCGAGGAGAAGGAGAAGTACAAGGCTGTCAAAAAGGCACAGGCCGACAAGGCCAAGGCCGCCGCTGAGGCTGCCGCCGCCGCGCAGACTGCCGCTCCCGCTCCCAACGCATAAGGATTCCCCAGAACTCTGTCACAAGAAAGGGCAGGCCCAAATCTTTCGATTTGGGCCTGCCCTTTTGCTGCCCGACCTTGTCGGGTCCTTGAAATATAAGGCGGCTGCGGTAAATTGTGCGCGATTGCTTGAGTAATCCCGACCTCAGTCCTGGTCAAACAGGCGTCCCGCCGGAACCTGCAATGCTTCGGCAATGGAAAAAGCGTTTCCAGAGAAAGTCCCTTCAGCCTCGCGCCGTTGTTGGCCTCAATCTGGCTCAGAAATGACCAGCTTTTGCCGATCATTTCCGCCAGCTGCTCCTGCGTATAGCCCCGTACCTTCCGGTAATAAGCAATTCTCAGCCCCAGAAGCCGGTAGTTTTCCCGATATTTTTCCCGCAAGCGGTATCCCTCCCTCCTCCGCAAATTAGGATACTTTCCTATTTATCCTTAATGTTATCAAAACAAAGGATACTGCGTTACAGACCAATAGAATAATATTATTTACTTTTAGCGAGTAATATAGTATTATTAGAATAAATAAATACACTTTTGGCGAGGGGTGAGGTTATGCCGGAGGAAGAGGAGCTTTTAGAGGTGCTGGCAAAGCGCACAGGCTGCAACTATCTCTCCGATTTAAGGGAAAAAGATTTTCAGCGCCGCGCGGTGAGGGCGGCGCTGGAATTTTCGCAGGAGGCGTATTCCGCATCGCAGTGGCGGGACGCCGCCGGATATTTGCTGCATCTGACCGATTTGCCACCCAGCGGAGAAGCGGCGCGGGCGCTTCTGCAAGGCTGGGAAGCGGCCCAGACTTCCGAAAATTAAACAAAATCAGCGTCCCGGTCTGTGAAAGCGGACACGGGACGCTTTTGCGTTTTCTAAAGCGCCCCGCTTAAAAAAGTGGCCTCTTTTTCCCGGACAGCTCCGCGCTCAGGCAGGCCGGTGAATGACCGTCGTACCCGCAAAACGAGGGGTTTTGCCTGAATTTACAATTTGTTTATATCCATCCATTGACATTCGTTTTACGTGGTGGTAAACTCGCTTTAGCACTCGGAACTAATGAGTGCTAATCTTTGTTTTACCGTTCTGGTAAGGAGCGGATTATGGATTTGACAGACCGCAAAAAGCAAATACTGAAAGCGGTGGTGGAGGATTATATTTCCACTGCCGAGCCGGTGGGTTCAAAGGCGATTGCCACCCAGATGGGAGGCTCCGTCAGCTCCGCCACCATCCGAAACGAGCTGGCGGATTTGGTCGAGCTGGGCTATCTGGAGCAGCCCCACACCTCCGCCGGGCGAGTGCCTGCGCCCAAGGGCTATCGGCTGTACGTCAACGAGCTGATGGAGCGGCAAAAGCTCAGCGTGGCGGAGACGGAGAAGCTGAACGCGGCGCTTCACCTGAAAATGGAGGAGCTGGACCGGGCCGTTTCCCAGGCTGGGAAGGCTGTCAGCGCACTGGCGGGCTATCCCGTGTACACAGCCACCGCCGGACGAAAAAAATTTTTTGCCAAGCATTTTGATTTGATTCCCGTGGACGATGAAAGTTTGATCGTTGTGATGATGATGGGGAACAACCGGGTGAAAAGCCAGTTGCTCCGGCTTCAGCTGAAGCTGGACGCGGACCAGATACCGGCGCTTGCCCATTTGCTGAACACCCATTTTACAAGCAGCTCTGCCGACGAGATGAACGAGCGGCTGCTGCACATGACGGATCAGCTTTCCCCCAAGGTGTTTTTGCCCCTGAGCCAGACCGTGGCCTATGCCACGGACGTGTTGGACGAGGCGGGCCGCCGGGAAGTGCAGACCGTAGGAGCCAGTCGGCTTTTAAAGCTTCCCGAATTCCGGGATGCGGATAAAGCCCACCAGCTGATGAGCTATCTCAGCGACGAAGATGCGGACCTCCCCTCCCCCGACGAAAACGCCCCTATGAAAATCCTCATCGGGCCGGAGAACGTCAGCCGTGCGCTGATGGACACCAGCGTGGTGGTTGCAAGCTACGACATCGGAGACGATTTACGGGGCCTCATCGGTGTGGTAGGTCCCACCCGTATGGATTACGCCGCGGTGACTGCGCGGCTGAGCTATTTTGCCGAAGGTATGGCGCGAATGTTCGGAAAGAAGGATTTACTTTCCAAGAAGGAGGAAACAAAGACGTGAGCGAGGAAAAGAAAGAGCCCATTGATCAAACGCCGGAGCAGGAGGCGGAGCAGACCCTTCCCCCCGAGACGGAGGAGACTTCGCAGGCTGGTTCCGGAAAGAACGAAAAACCCCGGAAAGAGCCTAAGAAAAAGGAAAAGACCTATACCCTCACCCGGGAGCAAATGGAGGCCGCAGAGCTGGCGGCAAGGCAGCTTGCCTCTGTTACGGACCAGTTTACCCGGCTGAGCGCTGAATATGACAACTACCGCAAGCGCACCGCCAAGGAGAAGGAGTCCATTTATCAGGACGCCAAGGCCGACACCGTCACTGCCTTTTTGGCTGTGTACGACAATCTGGAGCGGGCGATGAAGGCCGGGGGCGACGAAGAGTCTCCCCATAAAAAGGGACTGGAAATGATTTTTACCCAGTACAAAGAGGTGCTTGCCAAGTTGGGCGTCACCGAGATGGAAGCGCTGGGCCAGCCCTTTGACCCCAACCGACACAACGCCGTTATGCATATCGACGACGAGACGCTGGGCGAAAGCGTGGTGGCAGACGTATTTCAGGCGGGCTTTATGATGGGCGACAAGGTGCTGCGCTTCGCCGCCGTCCGCGTGGCTAATTAAAATTTGCCGGATTTGTAATTTTTTATGTTTCGATATAGGAGGAATTCATTATGTCTAAAGTAATCGGAATCGATTTGGGTACCACCAACTCCTGCGTGGCGGTGATGGAGGGTGGCGAGGCCATCGTTATCGCCAACGCCGAGGGTAACCGTACTACCCCGTCTGTGGTGGCGTTTTCCAAGACCGGCGAGCGTATGGTCGGTCAGGTGGCAAAGCGTCAGGCCATCACCAACCCGGACCGCACCATCTCTTCCATCAAGCGGGAGATGGGCACCGACCACAAGGTCACCATCGACGGAAAGGCCTATACCCCGCAGGAGATCAGCGCCATGATTCTGCAAAAGCTGAAAGCCGACGCGGAGGCGTATCTCGGCAGCACCGTTACCGAGGCGGTCATCACCGTTCCCGCCTATTTTACGGACGCGCAGCGTCAGGCCACCAAGGATGCGGGTAAGATCGCGGGCCTTGAGGTCAAGCGTATTATCAACGAGCCCACCGCGGCTGCGCTGGCCTACGGTGCGGACAAGGAGCAGTCCCAGAAAATCATGGTGTACGATCTGGGTGGCGGCACCTTCGACGTGTCCATTCTGGAAATTGACGACGGCGTGATCGAGGTGCTGGCCACCGCGGGCAACAACCGTCTGGGCGGCGACGACTTTGACGAGTGCGTCATGAAGTATCTGGTGAGCGAGTTCAAGCGGAGCGACGGCGTGGACCTGTCCGGTGACAAGGTGGCCATGCAGCGGCTGAAGGAAGCCGCCGAAAAGGCCAAGGTGGAGCTTTCCGGCGTCACCAGCTCCAACATCAACCTCCCCTATATCACCGCCGACGCAAACGGCCCCAAGCATCTGGACGTGACCCTCACCCGGGCCAAGTTCAACGAGCTGACCAGCCATCTGGTGGACGCCACCATGGGTCCCGTGCGGCAGGCCATGTCCGACGCGGGCCTCAAGCCCTCCGAGCTGAACAAGGTTTTGCTGGTGGGCGGCTCCAGCCGGATTCCCGCCGTGCAGGACGCTGTAAAGAGCTTTACCGGAAGTGATCCCTTCAAGGGCATCAACCCCGACGAGTGTGTGGCCATGGGCGCGGCGCTGCAGGCAGGCGTTCTCACCGGCGACGTGAAGGGTCTGCTGCTGCTGGACGTGACCCCCCTGTCTCTCGGAATCGAGACGATGGGCGGCGTGTTCACCAAGCTGATCGACCGCAATACCACCATCCCCGTGAAGAAGAGCCAGGTGTTTTCCACTGCCGCCGACAACCAGACCTCGGTGGAGGTCAATGTGCTGCAGGGTGAGCGGGAGATGGCCGCCGCCAACAAGTCCCTGGGCCGCTTCCATCTGGATGGCATCGCTCCTGCCCGTCGCGGCGTGCCCCAGATCGAGGTCACGTTCGACATCGACGCCAACGGCATTGTCAACGTCTCCGCCAAGGATTTGGGCACCGGCAAGGAGCAGCATATCACCATTACCTCTTCCACCAACATGAGCAAGGACGACATTGAGCGGGCCGTGCGCGAGGCGGAGCAGTTTGCCTCTCAGGACGCGAAGCTGAAAGAGGAAGTGGAAACCCGCAATCAGGCCGATCAGATGGTTTACCAGTCTGAGAAGACCTTGAACGAAATGGGCGATAAGATTCCCGCCGACGATAAAGCCAAGGTGCAGTCCGGCATCGACAAGCTGAAAGAGGTCCTCAAGGGGACCGACAGCGCCGCCATCAAGGCCGCCACGGAAGAGCTGACCCAGGCGTTTTACGCGGTGAGTGAAAAGCTCTATCAGCAGGCAGGCCCCCAGCAGGGCGAGCAGCCCGGCGCGGGTCCCGACGCGGGCGGCCAGCAGGGCCAGTATTACGACGCGGACTACAAGGTCGTGGATGAAGAGGACAAAAAGGACGGCAATCAGTAACAAGTGAATGGAATGCGGAGCGGCCATAGCGGCGGCTCCGCATACCCCGTATAGCCCGACCCAAGGCGCCGCGCCGAGGACGCGGGACGGAGAGGAGGAACAAGGAAGCGAAGTCTGCCCGTCGCAGAGGCGGGAAGGATTCGCGGACTTAGGCACTGTATGGCAGATCAAAAACGTGATTATTACGAGGTTCTGGGCGTTGCCCGGGATGCATCCGAAGATGCAATTAAAAAAGCCTATCGCAAGCTTGCCAAGGAGAACCATCCGGACTTGAACCCCGGAGACAAGGCGGCGGAAACCCGGTTCAAGGAGGTCAACGAGGCCTACGAGGTTTTGTCTGACCCGGATAAAAAGACCCGATACGATCAATACGGTCACGCCGGCGTGGACCCCAATTTCGGGGGGGGCTACGGCGGCGCGGGCGGCTTTGACTTCGGCGATCTGGGGGATATTTTCGGCAGCTTTTTTGGCGGTGGCTTTGGCGGACAACAGCGTCGGGCAAACCCCAACGCGCCCCAGCGGGGCGAAAGCATCCGTCAGGCCGTGTCCGTTTCCTTTGAGGAAGCGGCCTTCGGCTGCGACAAGTCGGTGACGGTGGAGCGGTACGAAACCTGCGACACCTGTAAGGGCAACGGCTGCGAGCCGGGGACCACTCCGGAAATCTGTCCCGACTGCCATGGCAGCGGCACGGTGCAGACCCGCAAGCAAACGCCCCTGGGCGTGTTTGCGTCCACAGGGCCCTGCCCTCGCTGCGGAGGAAAGGGCCGCATTATCCATCAGCCCTGCAAGGAGTGCTACGGCACCGGCATGCTCCGCAGCCGCCACACCATCGAGGTGAAGGTTCCTGCCGGAATTGACGACGGGCAGACCATGTCTATCCGCGGACAGGGCCACGCGGGTAAAAACGGCGGTCCCGCCGGGGACCTGCTGATTACCATCACGGTGAAGCCCCACGAGATTTTCCGCCGGGAGGGCAACAGTGTGCTGTGCGAGGCGCCCATCACCTTTGCGCAGGCGGTCATGGGGGCGGAGCTGGAGATTCCCACCATTGACGGGAAGGTGAAATACACTTTGCCCGAGGGGACCCAGACCGGAACTACCTTCCGCCTGCGGGGCAAGGGCATTCCCCTGCTGAACGGCCGGGGCCGGGGCGACCAGTACGTCACCGTTTACATCGAAACTCCCCGAAACCTGAACAAGGCCCAGAAGGAGGCTCTTGTAAAATTTGCCGAGTCTGTGGGTGACAACAATTACGAGGAGCGCAAGAAGTTCTTTAAGAAAAACAAAAAGTGAGGCGCTCCATGTATCTGGCTGATTACCACTCCCACTCCCGCGTCTCCCCCGACAGCACCGCGCCCATGCTGGAAATGGCTGCCGCCGCTGCGGAAGCGGGGCTGGACGAACTCTGCTTCACCGACCATTTTGAGCCGGTGAAGCCCCGCACGGTCATTCCGCTGGAGGAATTCGACTGGGCGGCGCTGACAAAGGAATATGAAGAAACCACCGCCCACTGGTCCGGCTCGGTGAAGTTGCGGCTGGGTCTGGAGCTGGGTGATGCACAGGTGGACGAAGCCCGGACGGAGCGGCTGCTTGCGGGCATGCCGGAGCTGGATTTTATTATCGGCTCCGTCCATATGCTATCCGAGCGGTTTGGGCTTCAGGACATCGGGTGGATACAGGAGCCGGACGAGAAAACCTGCTATGCCGAGGTGGAGGATTATCTTGGAAACCTGCTGAAAATGGCCCGGTGGGGAAAGTTTACCGTGCTGGGCCACATGACCCTGCCTCTGCGGTATATGAACGACTACCGGGGCTTTCACATCAGTCTGGACGGCTACGGTGCGGAGCTGGAGGAGATTTTGCGGACGCTGATTCAGGGCGGTCGGGGCATTGAGGTGAACACCACCCGGGGCAGTCGCTTTCTTCCCGATGCACAATGGCTCAGGCTGTACCGCGGACTTGGGGGCGAGCTGATTACGCTTGGCAGCGATGCTCACCGTCCCACGGACGTGGGTAAAGGAATCCGGGAGGGGCAGGTTTTGCTGCGAGAGTGCGGATTTGCCCGCTTTTGCACCTTTGAAAAGCAGCAGCCCGTCTGGCATGCCCTGTAAGGGATGTCTTGCAAATTTCTCCAATTGCGTGTAAGATGAACAAAAGGTGCATTGCACCCTCCGGCGGCCCAGGGCGCGGGACGCGGCGTTTGCCGCACCGTAACCTGAGAGACACGCCGTCAAACCAATGAATGCGAGGAAGTTTTTATGAAAATCGCACTGGGCGCCGACCACGGCGGATTTGAGCTGAAGGAAAAAATCAAGCAGCAGTTGGAGAAGGACGGGTACGAGTGTCACGACTTTGGGTGCTTTTCCACGGAGAGCTGCGACTATCCCGTGTTCGGCGAGGCGGCGGCCCGGGCTGTGGCCTCCGGTGAATGCGAGCTGGGCATTGTTGTCTGCACCACCGGAATCGGCATCTCCATTGCCGCCAATAAGGTGAAGGGGATCCGCTGTGCGCATTGTGCGGATACGTTGGAGGCAAAGCTTTGCCGCCAGCATAACAACGCCAATATGCTGGCCATGGGCGCGGGCTTTACGGGGCCCATGCTGGCGCTGGAAATGGTAAAGGTCTTTCTGAATACCGACTTCGAGGGCGGACGGCACGCCCGCCGCGTGGCTCTGATGGACGCCATCGGGGACTGAGGAAAAACTTCGGAGGAGGAACACTATGGGGGGACCGAGAGGATACAGCAGCTATCATGGAAAGGGCCCCAAGTGGAAGATTTTGCTGGCGGTTTTGCTGGTGCTGGTGATTTTGGGAGCTCTGGCTGTGATTCGACTGCAAAAGTACGTGGTCTATGACGATTCTGACCGCCCAAGACTGGACTTGCCGCAATTTTCAAAGGACCAGCCGGAGGGCTCCGGCAGCGCCCCGGCGGACGAATCCGGGGATGCAAGTTTTACCATTGAGGAACCGGAACGGAAAGACATTCAGGCAACCGCGCTTCCGGTGGGCCCCCTGACTGACTGGGAAGCCGTTTGGGCCGCAGTTTCTCCCGGCGGGGCATATAACGCCGCGGTATACACCGTGAAGGATACGGACGGCTTGGTTTATATCGATTCTCAGGCTGCGCCGCCGTCTGCGGTGAAGACCGTCGAGGGCTCGGCTGCGGCTCTGGGAGATATGCTGAAGGACGAGGGCATTTATGCCGTCGCTAAAATCGCCTGCTTCCGGGACCCAGTGGCCTCCAGCGCGGATCTTGCGGGCAGGGGGTTGAAAAATACCGGCGGCTACGTCTTTTACGATGGGAACAACGAACGCTGGCTGGACCCTTCCAAGGAAGGTACGAGGCAGTATCTTGTTGATTTGGCCACCGCCTGCGCGGCGGCGGGTTTTGATGAAATTCTCCTGACGGACGTGAGCTATCCCACGGTGGGAAAGCTGAACAAGATTGACTACGGTCCGGCAGCCACCGGTTTGCCGGACAGCCTGCGCCAGGGAATCAACGCGTTTTTGACAGAGATGAAAGCGGCGCTGGCAGAGTATGACGTGAAGCTGTCCATTTTGCTGTCGCCCGAACTGTTCACTTCTACTGAGGCGCTTGCCGCTGAAGGAGCCGCTGCTGTATCGGGCCAGTCTCTGGGGGACATTGCGCCCTTGATGGACCGGGTCTATGTCTCCGAAGATGGTACTGCTTTGGACTCTCTGCGGACGCGGCTTGCCGCCGTCAGCAAGGATACGCAGCTGGTGCCGGTGCTGGCCCAGCCGGGAGCACCGGAGGATGGCGAATCCTATTTAATTGCACCATAAACGGCAAACAGACGCCGGAGGAACGACAGTTCGTTTCTCCGGCGTATTTCTGTGGGATGAGCGTGCTTTGTAATCTTTCGGAAAAACGCGAAAATCCTCTTGAACGTTTCGTGGCGCTGTGATATAATACTTCCGTTGCACCTGCCGGTGTGATGGAATTGGTAGACGTAGTGGACTCAAAATCCACCGCTGGCGACAGCGTGCCGGTTCGAGTCCGGCCACCGGCACCAAAATTATTAAGCTGAAAAAGATGAGCTCATCTTTTTCAGCTTAATTTTTTATGTCTATAAAAAATGAGTAGTAAACGTAAATTGAGCGTTTATTATCGATTACAACGGGAGGAAAAATGAAATATTTAACCATTGCACTTGTTATTGCCGTGGGGTTGCTGGCACATACACAAATTTCCACATTAAAAGGAATCATTAAGAATCAGGAAAAGCGGCTGAATCAATTGGCAAAGTTAACGGGACATGGAGAATTATCCTCTTTTTTTGTTTCTGATCAATTAAAGGAAGAACTGGTTCAATTGAAACAGAATGGCAAAATTGTTAAGGCAGTTAAAAAATTACGGGAACAAACCCAAATGGATTTATTGAAAGCAAAACAATATATTGACAATTAGAGTGAAACCTATTTGTCTGCATTTAACGGGGTATAAGCAAAATGTACAGTTTATAGAGGGTGTATCCGAGCCGACATTTTGATGCCTCTGTTTCTCCTTTTCGCTCCAAGCATATACTGTAACAGCTTTAAGAGCAATAAGACATATTCTCGGTTCAATTTTTGACCGTATATGGAGCGCACATAAGGAGTTATTATCATGATCGTCCATAAAGATTCAGATTTCAGTATTTCTTATCGATTGCCATGCAATCCATGCTGTTGCAGTAACTACCTTACCGGCCCCACCGGACCCACAGGGCCTACCGGTCCGCAGGGAGTGCAGGGTCCCACCGGCTCCGCAGGCGGCATAGGAGCAACAGGCTCCACCGGTAACACAGGGCCTCAGGGAATGCAGGGGTCTGTCGGCCCCACCGGCCCCGCAGGCACGCCGGGAATACAAGGGCCCATCGGCCCCACTGGTTCACAGGGTGTTCAGGGCGCTCAGGGTATTCAAGGTCCGCAGGGTGTTCAGGGCGCCATTGGCCTTACCGGCAGCACAGGTCCTCAGGGAATCCAGGGTTCCATCGGCCCCACCGGCCCCGAGGGTGCAGAGGGAGCACAAGGCCCCACCGGTCCCGTAGGTCCGCAGGGCGTCCAAGGTTCCACCGGTGACACCGGTCCGGCAGGTGCGCCGGGACTGCAAGGCCCCACCGGCGAAATAGGTCCGCAGGGAACGCAAGGGCCAGTGGGGCCCACCGGCCCCAGGGGTACTCCGGGAACGCAAGGCCCCACTGGCCCCGCAGGTGCGCAGGGAATTCAGGGTCCCACCGGTGGAATCGGTCCGGCAGGTTTGCAGGGTATCCAAGGTCCTGTCGGCCCCACAGGCTTACAGGGTGTTCAAGGTCCCATCGGTGACAGCGGTTCGGAGGGTGCAGCGGGACCCCAAGGGCCCACTGGACCCGCAGGTGCGCAGGGAATTCAGGGACCCACTGGAGATACCGGCCTGCCAGGTGTGCAAGGGATTCAAGGCCTTGTTGGCCCCACAGGCTTACAGGGTGTTCAGGGTCCTATCGGTGATACTGGTCCGGCAGGTTTGCAGGGTATCCAAGGTCCTGTCGGACCCACGGGCTTGCAAGGTGTTCAGGGTCCTACCGGTGATATTGGTCCGGCAGGTTTGCAGGGTATCCAAGGTCCTGTCGGACCCACAGGTTTGCAGGGCGTTCAGGGTCCCATCGGCAACACCGGTCCGGCAGGTTTACAGGGTATCCAAGGTCCTGTCGGACCCACGGGCTTGCTAGGTGTTCAGGGTCCTACCGGTGACACTGGTCCGGCAGGTTTGCAGGGTATCCAAGGACCTGTCGGACCCACGGGCTTGCAAGGTGTTCAGGGTCCTACCGGTGATATTGGTCCGGCAGGTTTGCAGGGTATCCAAGGACCTATCGGCCCCACGGGTTTGCAGGGTGTTCAGGGTCCTACCGGTGACATTGGCCCGGAGGGTGCAGCGGGGCCTCAAGGACCCACTGGACCCGCAGGTGCCCAGGGTGTTGAGGGTCCCATTGGTGACATGGGTCCTGCGGGCCCGCAGGGTATACAAGGACCTGTCGGACCCACGGGTTTGCAGGGTGTTCAGGGTCCTACCGGTGACATTGGCCCGGCAGGTTTGCAGGGTATCCAAGGCCTTGTTGGACCTACAGGTTTGCAGGGTGTTCAGGGTCCTACCGGTGACACTGGTCCGGCAGGTGTGCAGGGTATCCAGGGTCCTGTCGGACCCGCGGGCTTGCAAGGTGTTCAGGGTCCCACCGGCAACACCGGTGTGGCAGGTTTGCAGGGTATCCAAGGCCTTGTTGGACCCACCGGCTTGCAGGGTGTTCAGGGTCCTACCGGCGATACTGGTCCGGCAGGTGCGCAGGGTATCCAAGGGCCTGCCGGACCCACAGGCTTGCAGGGCGTTCAGGGTCCCACCGGCAACACCGGTCCGGCAGGTTTGCAGGGTATCCAAGGTCCTGTCGGCCCCACAGGTTTGCAGGGCGTTCAGGGTCCTACCGGTGACAGCGGTCCGGAAGGTGCAGCGGGACCCCAAGGACCCACTGGACCCGCAGGTGCACAGGGTGTTGAGGGTCCCATTGGTGACATGGGTCCTGGGGGCCCGCAGGGTATACAAGGGCCTATCGGCCCTACTGGCAACACAGGTCCTCAGGGAATTCAAGGGCCCACCGGTCCCGCAGGTCCCGTGGGTTTGCCGGGAATCCAAGGCCGCGTCGGGGACATAGGCACACGGGGTAGCCAAGGTGCTGTCGGTCCCGCGGGTCCACAGGGTATTCAAGGTCCTACCGGAGATACAGGGGTGCAGGGAGTGCAGGGGCCGCAGGGAATTCAAGGCCCACGGGGCATTCAAGGTCCTCAGGGGATTCAAGGCCCCATCGGTCCCACCGGGGACACAGGATCGCAGGGAGCGCAAGGTCCTATCGGCAACACAGGTCCCACAGGTGCGCAGGGCATTCAGGGTCTCACCGGAACCACTGGTGCACAGGGCATCCAAGGCCCCATCGGCAACACGGGTCCCACAGGTGCGCAAGGCATTCAGGGACTGATTGGCCCAACTGGCAGCACAGGTGCGCAGGGTGTCCAAGGCCTTATCGGTCCCGCAGGCCAACAGGGGATACAGGGCCCCACCGGAACCACAGGTGCACAGGGTATCCAAGGTCCCATCGGCAACACGGGCCCCACGGGTGCGCAAGGCATTCAGGGACTGATCGGCCCAACCGGCAGCACGGGTGTGCAGGGTGTCCAGGGCCTTATCGGTCCCGCAGGCCAACAGGGGATACAGGGCCCCACCGGAACCACTGGCGCACAGGGCATCCAAGGCCCCATCGGCAACACGGGTCCCACAGGTGCGCAAGGCATTCAGGGATTGATCGGTCCAACAGGCAGCACAGGTGTGCAGGGCGTCCAAGGCCTCATCGGTCCCGCAGGCCCGCAGGGTATACAGGGTTCCATTGGTCCTACCGGTGACACGGGTGCACAGGGGACTCAGGGCCCAACGGGCGACACAGGAGCCACGGGAGCTACGGGGCCAACTGGCCCTTCAAGTGGAAATAATACGTACATTGAAACTGGGTCACTGGGAACAATTAACGCTGGAATTTCTTATAATCAAGGCGGAGGAAATAACGAGGCCTTTGCTGCGCTGATATTTGACTGTGGCACTGATAAGGTCGTCACAGAGGTTGCAGCTTACATTACGCAAGTTGGCGCTCGTACAGGCGTCTTCCAAATGGCGATCCTGCTGCCCACAAGCAATGGTCAGGCAGAGGTCGTTGCAGTAACAAACACTGTCAATTCCATTTCTGGAGGAGTTTTTGTAATCCCACTCACTACATCGGTTACGCTCAGGGCCAATACATCATACTATCTGGCGGTATATAATCAGGTCAACGCAGCAATCATCGGGGGATTTACTGCGGGTGCATCAATAGGGGGAGACGCACCTCCAATCAATTTTAGAGTGCAAAACCTGTCCGGCTTTAGGGTCGGTCAGAGTATCAGCACCGGCGATACAAGTCAGCGTTTATCGCCTTGGCTGTATTCATGTTAAGCTAACTTTCAGCCTTTTGCGTATAGGGCTTTTTAAAGCCTGAGCGTTTCTATACTACAACGCTGTCAACAAAGCTCTTTGCGATGTTGGATTGTGGTTAGAGTGTAAACAGTCAGTTGAATAGAAAAGAGATAAAGCGATCGGCAGCAGAATTGCAACCGATCGCTTTATTTTGCAAAAGAAACAATCTCGTTGGTGTACAGACAACCCTTTTTCGAGCTTTTCCAACGCGGCCATTGTGATGCGCTTATTCTTTTTCAGAGAATCTCCGCTTGCTTTAATATTTTCCCGCCTTGTATGCAAGACTCACGTAGTCATCATGCGCTTCTGCCGGCAACATTGTGACCTGTGTTTTTTCCTCGGCCGGATACGCAGAAAACTGCTGCGTATCAGCGAGCTTAAACTTACTAACCTCATGCTGCAAGGTCTGGGCCTGCGCTGCCAACTCCTCGCTGGAAGCGGAGCTTTCTTCCGCGGTAGCGGCATTCGTCTGTACCACTGCCGAAACCTGTGACAAGCCTTCGTTAATCTGTTCAATGGAAGCCGCCTGTTCGCTGGTGGCGGTTTCAATTTCGCGAATAGACTGCACAGCTAATTCCGATTTTTCAGCAGCTTCTATCAAACGCTTTAACGTGTCCCCGGCCAGTTTTTCTCCTTCAGATACAGTTGCAACTGATTTTTCAATCAACGCAGCCGTCTGCTTGGCGGCTTCCGCAGATTTTGCCGCAAGGTTGCGCACTTCATCTGCTACCACAGCAAAGCCCTTTCCGGCGCTTCCGGCCCGTGCTGCTTCCACAGCGGCGTTCAGCGCAAGAATGTTGGTCTGGAAAGCAATATCCTCCACCAACTTAGTGATTTTGGAAATTTCCTGAGAAGTCGTACTGATTTCCTGTATGGAGGTGTTAAGCCGCTGCATGTGGTCGTTACTCTCTGTGAGATCATTTTCCGCCTGTTCAACATACCGCACAGATTTTTGAACATTCTTAATATTCAGTTCGGCTTGCTGAGTTACGCTGGCGATAGAAGCATTTAATTCTTCAACGGTTGCCGCCTGTTCTGTGGCTCCCGCTGCAAGGGCCTGTGCTGCGGCAGATACCTGATCGGCACCAGAGTTGACTTCTTCTGAGGTTGTGTTAATCAACAGCAATGTACGATTGAGGTTTGAGGAAATCAATTCGATTGCTTGCCTGATGGCAACAAAGTCCCCAGCATATTCGAGATCCACACTAACCCGCATATCTCCGCGTGACATCTGCCCGAGCTTTTCTGAAATGTCGCGTATGTAGCTTTGCAGGGAAGAGATGGTTAAGCGCATTGCATCGGCCAATACGCCCAGCTCATCGCCGGACTGGTATGTAAGCGCAATATCCAAATTTCCCCGAGACAATTCAGAAGCAACCTGCGACATGCTTGTAAGGGGCTTTGCAATTGATTTTCGGATGTAAAGAGTAAGAACCGTGGCAACCAAAATTAAGAGGATCATTACGCCCAGAATTGAGAAAACAGTAGTGGTATTCAACGCGGCATTTATTTTCTCAATTGATACGCCTGTGAAGTAAATTCCGATAGCATTTCCGTCGCTGTCGATAATCGGGGAGTACACGGTTGCATAGGGAGTCCCCAATATATCTGCATTTCCCTGATATTCAAGACGGTCTTCCAACACTGTCTGTGCAATCTTGGAATCCAGCTTTGTCCCCACCGCACGCTCTCCATTTTCAATGACGGTGGTGTTGGCACGCTCGTCCCCAATAAAAATAGTAAATTCATTCCCTGTCATTTCCTTCATGCGATCAACAAAACTGGGGTCCACCATAGAGTAACCGGTTGATACGACGCCTATGGTCTTTCCCAATGCATTTTTAACAGGTGCGCCGGTTCGGATGCTTAATTTAATTTCATTGCCCGGGTCAACATGAGTGGTAATTTCCCCGTCGAGTGCCATTGAGATGTTTTTCTGTGAAATAACAGAATCACCGGTTTTGTCGCTGTGCGTACGTGCCATAACAATTCCCTGCGCATTTGACACGGTGACAAAATCCACGTCCAGCCCCATCGCAGTGCTTGCCTCTGCTGCTGCGGACTTTATGGCGGCTGCATCACCGCTTTCTACTGCAAGAACCATGTTTTCGTAGCTGGCCATAGAGGTTGCTGCTCTTACAGAATCCTCCTGATAATCCTCCAAAACAGCTTGCATCGTATGGAGTGCAGCATTGCTCCGCTCTTTGTTGGACTGCTCAATAAGGCGATGACTGCTGATTGACATGTAGGTAACGGTCAATGCACCTACAAGTAAAATTCCACAGGTAGCAAACAGTGACAGTTTAAATCCGACCTTTTTGGTAAGTGAAATTTTTCTGCTTGTTTGCAGATTGCTGTTCCCCGATTCTGGGGCTTTGGGTTTCTTCTTCATGCATCCGAATCCTCACTTCTTATTTTGATTTACGCCTCTGTGATAGCAGGAATTCCAGACGGAGGAGTCTGAAATTCCATTTTGGGAGTTGTCTGTGTATGGCTTTTTAAAAAATCTCCTTTAAATTTCATTACAATTTTTTGAACCGCATGCTAGAATAAAGTTTGCGTGTTTAATTTATAATATAATAATAGAGTGAAATAAGCGGTGGCATTTGTCACAGTTTATTTGAAACCATGCGCAAGATAGCGTTCTTCCTGAACTACAAGGCAATTTGTGCAGGAGTGACCAGAGAATTGACGGCACATTCCGCAATACACATGTGCACAATGTGCAGTTCATTAAACTTTTCAATGGCAATCTTTTTTTGCTCCATCAACGAGTGGGCATAGATGTTTAGAGTAATACCAACGCTGGAATGCCCCAATAGTTCGCTGAGGGTTTTGATATCAACTCCAATTTCAAGAGCCCTTGTGGCAAAGGTATGGCGGATTGCGTGAAATTTTCGATCCCGAATACCGGCGTCTTTCAAAACCCGCTTGTAAATACGCTGGTAAATACGAGGGTCAAAGGGTTCGGGCTTATCCGAGAGAATGAAGTTGTTTTCATTCATAGAAGCCGGATCCCGCGCTCTTGCCAGCTCGAGTAAAAAGGAGGGCAGAGGGATTTTGCGTAAAGAAGCCTTGCTCTTGGGCGCCCCCACATGGAGATATGTTTTTTCTCCGCCGCCTTTAAAATTTTGAATGCGCGACACCGTTCTGGAAACAGACATCACGCCAGCCTCCAGATCAAAGTCGTTCCACTTGAGCGCACATAGCTCCCCTATGCGAATCCCTGTATAGAAACACAGCATTAGGCCAAAGGTCCGCTTATCTTTAGAGCAATGGACTGCATGTTCAATGGAACGCTGTTCCTTTACTGAAAAGACGGGTATTTCTTTTTGACATGTGCTTGCCTTTGGCAATGCTACATATTGGAGCAGACAGGCAAATTGAGGATGGCTTTGGGAAATATCCCGCAAAGAGGTTTTGAAGATAGATAAAATCTTTTTACGGTATATTTCAGAAAGAGCGGCTCTTTCATTAACCGCTTTTAGAAATCTCACGATGGATTGCTCTGTTAACTGCATGTTTTCGGGTTTTCTGAAATGTGGGAGTATATATTTTTGCGTGCAGCGAAAGTAGCTTTCATAGGTCGATGGTTTTAAACGGCTGTAAAGGTCTCCTTTCAGCCAATTTTCAAAAAGAATTGCAGCATGATCGCAGGGGATGACATGAGTAAATCTTTCAGCGTCCCTCTCCCCTTTTTGACACTTCATTTTGGCCCGGACATCGCGGTATGTTTTTGCATAAAAAGAGCGGTATTTTCCATCCGGCTGAATCACGCGACCTTCCCAACGGCCATCCTTGCGCTTATAAATATTTTCTCCTTTTCGTGCCATCGTGTATAAATCCTCCTCTGTAAACCTTAATGAGTGACGCTAAAATTGACGGCTTATTATTAGTACAGATAAAAAATTCCCATTATTCAGCCGGAAATGCTTGTGTAGATGCGTTGATATAAAAGCTTGGTGTTTGATTGACAAGCAAATACAAGAGGTATATACTAAAAATAGTCATATTTTGTCTAAAATAGCCGTCATGGTTTCAAATAAACTGTGACATTTTTTAAGCATTAAGGCAATACAAGAATTAAATTTGACAATAAAGCAAGAAGCAAGTCCACAGATGTTTTTCTGTGGACTTGCTTATTTTTCGGAGTCTTCAGGCGCCGTCTCTTCCGCCTTATTGGGTGCAAGTTCTATTTACACTTAGCGACCCTTATGAGATGTACAGTTCCTTCGCCTGTCTTTGAATATTCTGAGGTTTTTCGCTCCGCGAAAATGAGATGATATTTTATTGAACATTGTCGTTTGTTCGGCTATAATTGAACGCAGCGGATAATAAAGTCCGAAAACAACGGATGCAGAGCAATGGAAGCGATTGGCTGGGAGGACTTTGACCGGCTTTAATTTGACGAGCGCGCACAGGGGAAATAAAATAAAGCATATACTATGATTGTTTCCTTACGCCGAAATGGTTCTTCCAATTTTGAGACCGCTTTCAGGCAGGCGGGGAGAGGAAAGAAGCCGTTTCGGGCAGACGCTGCGGGCGGAAAATATATGAAATCTTTTGATCGGGGAGTTGATGAAGTTGCTGGACCTGTTGAATCCCCTGAGAGAAATGACAATTGCATCAATTTTCTTTCGATTTTTGCTGGCCACAATCTGCGGTGCGGTCATTGGGTATGAACGGGGAAAAAAGCGCCATGCTGCCGGGCTGCGCACACATATCGTGGTGTGCATCGGCGCTTCGTCTGTCATGCTGCTGAGCCAATATCTGGCCCTTTTTTCCAGTGGAAGCTCGGACCCCGCGCGGCTTGGTGCGCAGGTCATCAGCGGCATCGGCTTTCTTGGCGCGGGGACCATCGTAATTACCGGACACCAGCGGGGGCAATATGTTAAGGGACTGACTACGGCGGCGGGACTGTGGGCCTCCGCCTGCATGGGGCTTGCGGTTGGAAGCGGATACTATGAAGCGGCGGTCATTATGTGCTTCTTTCTGTTTTCCGTAATCGTGATTTTGAACCGGCTGGATGAAAAGTACCTAAAAGACTCCACGGTGATGCGGTTTTATATCGAGTATGCCTCTAAAACGCCGTTCTCCGCAATTCTTGCCGAGGTGCGGAAAAATAAATGGCATATGGCACATTTGGAATTTGTGGAGGGAAGCAACGACTCGATTCACAGCGCAATTATTGACGTACAGCGCACCGGGCTGGATTCGGACCGGGATGCACTTCTGTGTGCCCTGCGGTCCACAGAGGGGATTCTGTTTGTCGAGGACGCGTAATTGAAAATAAAATGGCCTTTTGTCTTATACGGTTCAAAAAACCGTTTCAGGCAAAAGGCCATTTTTATAAGCTTATATAGGTCGGCGTTTTTCCGCAGTTA